>NZ_BAAAGU010000098.1:0-12948 GCF_039524635.1 Streptomyces thermocarboxydovorans
GCGCCCAGGCCTGCTCGACCGGCAGGCCCACCGGAAACTCGTTGATGAACTCCATCGCGGAAACACGGCTCCTTGTTCGGTTCGTGGTGCCCGGGGCCGTCACGGGGCAAGGCTCCTCCAGCACGCTGGAGGTGTGCTCCCTCGGGCCACGTGCCCTGGCTGGTTGGGACGCGCGGGAACCCGCTCCCGCGACGCGGTCACCGATCAGCTCGGCGCGGTTCGCCGGCGCCAGGCCTTGGGTGTGAAGGTAACGACGCCTCACGGACGTCGGTCAACAGGCTCTTCAGCTATCGCTTAAGAGCCCCGTCATGGATCCCGGCCCACTTAACCATTCCCTGAAGTCGGCCTTGACTTACGCGCTGTCCGAGCGCCAACTATCCGGGTCCCAGCGGTACCGCGGGGCGGACCGCGAGCAGAGGGAGGGTGACGTGCAAGTACCGGCGTCGTTCCAATATGAACGGGCGCGGAGTGTCGACGAGGCAGTCACGATGCTGCGGCGCTTCGGCGAAGAGGCGCGCGTGGTCGCGGGAGGCCACAGCCTCCTGCCGATGATGAAGCTCCGGCTCGCCCAGCCGGAGTTCCTCGTCGATATCAACGATCTCCACGAGCTCGACTACGTGCGCCAGGAGGGTTCCGAGCTGTGCATCGGAGCGCTCACCCGGCACCGCACCATGCTCGAGAACGAGCTTCTCTGGCGGTATTTCCCGATCTTCCGGGATGCCGAGCGGGTCATCGCCGACCCGCCGGTGCGCAACCGGGGCACGATGGGCGGCTCGCTGTGCCAGGCCGACCCGTCCGAGGACCTCTCCGCGGTGTGCGCCGCCGTCCACGCCCGAGCCGTGATCCTCGGCGCGGACGGTTCCCGCACCGTGACGATGGAGGAGTTCCACAAGGGCCCGTACGAGACCGATTGCGGTCCCGGCGAGCTGCTGGTCGAGGTGCGCATCCCGATCCATCCGAACGCCGGTAGCGCGTACGAGAAGGTCGAACGCAAGGTGGGCGACTGGGCGGTCGGCGCCGCCGGCGCGGCCCTCGCGCTGCGCGATGGGCGGATCGTGGAGGCCGGTCTCGGGCTGGCCGCCGTCGGTTCGAACACCGTGCACAACCACCGGGTGGAGGAGGTGTTGCGAGGCAACGCCCCCTCCGAGGAGCTGTTCGCCGAAGCAGCCCGCATCGCGGCCGAGGACTGCTCACCCTCCACTGACACTCGGGGCAGTGCCGAGTACAAGCGGCACCTGGCCGGTGAGCTCACGAAGCGGGTGCTGCGCCGGGCCGCAGCCCGCGCAGCAGGAAGGGAGGCGTGAGGAATGCAGGTCACCATCAACGTCAACGGCGAGGACTACACTCGCGAGATCGAGCCGCGCCACTTGCTCGTGCGGTTCCTGCGTGACGACCTGGGCCTCACCGGCACCCACTGGGGCTGCGACACCAGCAACTGCGGTACCTGCGTGGTGCTGCTGGACGGGGAGCCGGTCAAGAGCTGCACCGTGCTCGCCGCCATGGCCGCCGGGCACGAGGTGCGTACCGTCGAAGGCCTGGAGGTCGATGGCAAACTCGACCCCATCCAGCAGGGCTTCATGGAGGAGCACGGTCTGCAGTGCGGCTTCTGCACCTCGGGCATGCAGATGACCGGCCGGGCGCTGCTCAACCGGAACCCCGATCCGTCCGAGGCTGAGATCCGCGAGGCGATCTCCGGCCAGCTGTGTCGGTGCACCGGCTACCTGAACATCGTCAAGGCCATCCAGTGGGCCGCGGCCCACCCCGCAGAGAAGACCGTAGGGAGCTGACCGTGACCACAGTCCAGGAACCCGCCGCCGCGACCGAGGAGCGACCGATCGGCTATGGCCGCCTGAAGCGCAAGGAGGACGTGCGCTTCGTCCGCGGCAAGGGGCGCTACACCGACGACGTACAGCTGCCGGGCATGCTGCACGGCGCCATTCTGCGCAGCCCGTTCGCGCACGCCCGGATCGTCTCGATCGACACGTCGGCTGCCGAGGCCCACCCCAAGGTGCGTGCGGTCATCACAGGCAAGACTCTGGAGAGCATGAACCTGGCGTGGGTGCCGACCCTGTCGCTGGACACCCAGGCCGTGCTCGCCACCGACAAGGTGCGCTTCCAGGGCCAGGAGGTCGCCTTCGTCGTCGCCGAGGACCACTACTCGGCTCGCGACGCCCTTGAGCTGATCGACGTCGAGTACGAACCGCTGCCGCCGGTCATCGACCCCCGGCGCGCGCTGGATCCCGACGCGCCGATCATCCGGGACGACCTGGAAGGCAAGACCGACAACCACATCTTCGACTGGGAGTCCGGCAACAAGGCGGAAACCGACGCGGTGTTCGCCAAGGCCGATGTGGTCGTCACCCAGGACATGCTCTACCCGCGCGTGCACCCCGCGCCGATGGAGACCTGCGGGGTGGTCGCCGACTTCGACAAGGTCGACGGGAAGCTCACGCTGTGGAGCACCACCCAGGCGCCGCACGCCCACCGCACCATCTACGCGATGGTGGCCGGCCTGCCCGAGCACAAGATCCGCGTGATCGCCCCCGACATCGGCGGTGGCTTCGGGAACAAGGTCGGCATCTACCCGGGGTATGTGTGTGCGGTCGTGGGGTCGATCGTCACCGGCAAGCCGGTGAAGTGGATGGAGGACCGCTCCGAGAACCTGATGAGCACCTCCTTCGCCCGCGACTACCACATGCACGGGGAGATCGCCGCGACCCGCGAGGGCAAGATCCTCGGCGTCAGGGTGAAGGTGCTCGCCGACCACGGCGCGTTCAACAACCAAGCCCAACCCACGAAGTACCCGGCCGGCTTCTTCCACATCTTCACCGGCTCGTACGACCTCGAGGCCGCCCACTGCGAGGTCAGGGGCGTCTACACCAACAAGGCGCCGGGCGGCGTCGCGTACGCCTGCTCCTTCCGGGTCACCGAGGCGGTGTACCTGATCGAACGCATCGTCGACTGCCTGGCAGCCGAGCTCGGCATGGACCCGGCCGAGCTGCGCATGAAGAACCTGCTGCGACCGGAGCAGTTCCCCTACGAGTGCAAGACCGGCTGGGTGTACGACTCGGGCGACTACCCCGCGTGTCTGCGCAAGGCCATGGACATCGCCGGCTACGAGGAGCTTCGCAAGGAGCAGGCCGAGAAGCGCGCCCGGGGCGAGCTCATGGGGATCGGCATCTCGTTCTTCACCGAGACGGTGGGCGCCGGGCCCCGCAAGCACATGGACATCCTGGGCCTTGGCATGGCCGACGGGTGCGAGCTGCGTGTCCACCCGACGGGCAAGGCGGTGGTGCGCCTGAGCGTGCAGACCCAGGGGCAGGGCCACGAGACGACGTTCGCCCAGATCATCGGTGAGGAACTCGGCATCCCGCCCGAGGACATCGACGTCGTCCACGGCGACACCGACCAGACTCCATTCGGGCTCGGCACCTACGGCAGCCGGTCCACGCCGGTGTCGGGTGCGGCTGCGGCCGTCGTCGCCCGCAAGGTGCGGGACAAGGCCCGGCTCATCGCGGGCGCCATGCTCGAGGTGTCCCCCGAGGACCTCGAGTGGGAGAAGGGGCGGTATTTCGTCAAGGGTGACCCCGAGAAGTCCAAGACGATCCAGGAGATCGCCTTCGCGGCGCACAGTGACCTCGAGCTGCCCGACGGGGTCGAGGGCCATCTCGAGGCGCAGACGGTCTACAACCCGCCTGAGATGACATACCCCTTCGGCGCGTACATCTGCGTGGTCGACGTCGATCCGGGCACCGGCCAGGTCAAGGTGCGGCGCTTCATCGCCGTCGACGACTGCGGTACCCGCATCAACCCGATGATCATTGAGGGGCAGGTGCACGGCGGGCTGGCCGACGGCGTCGGGATGGCGCTGATGGAGTTCATCGGCTTCGACAGCGACGGCAACTGCCTGGGCGGGTCGTTCATGGACTACCTGATCCCCACCGCACTCGAGGTGCCGGCGTGGGAGCTGGGCCACACCGTTACGCCGTCCCCGCACCACCCGATCGGCGCCAAGGGCATCGGCGAGTCGGCGACCGTGGGATCGCCCGCCGCGGTGGTGAACGCGGTGCTGGACGCCATCGGCGTCCGTCACGCCGACATGCCGCTCAACCCCAGCCGGGTCTGGACGGCGATGAAGTACGGCAGCGTGGAGCCGCCGGCGTGAATCTGCTCCTCGAACAGCGGATGTCCGACCTGACGGCCCGGCGGGTGCCGTTCGTCAGGGCCACGGTGGTGCGCGCTCGTCGGCCGACGAGCGCGCACCCCGGGGACACCGCGCTGGTGTTTGCGGACGGCCGCATCGAGGGGTTCGTCGGGGGCACCTGCGCGGAGGCGACGGTGCGGCGCTACGGTCTGGAGGCGCTGCAGACCGGCGAGTCGCTGCTGTTGCGGATCTCTCCGGAGGAGACCGGTGAGCCGGTCGTCGATGAGGGGGCCGTCATGGTCGGCAATCCGTGCCTGTCTGGCGGGGCACTCGAGATCTTCCTCGAGCCGCTCCGCCCCGCCCCGAGGGTGCTCGTTCTCGGCGAAACCCCCATCGCCCGGAAGCTGGTTGAGTTCGGTCCGGCCCTCGACTACGACGTCGTGGCCGTCGGCGCCTCCGGCGTCACGGCCGAGTCCCTCACCGGGGTCGCCGCGGTCGTCGTCGCCTCCCACGGGCGCGACGAGGAGCCGCTCCTCGCTCTTGCCCTGCGTGCCGGGGTCCCGTACATCGCCCTGGTCGCGAGCCGCAAGCGCGGCACGGCGGTGCTGGACAGCCTGGACGTGACCGCGGAGCAGCGGGCGGGGATCCACCTCCCGGCGGGTCTGCCGATCGGCGCCCGCACGCCCGGGGAGATCGCCCTGTCGATCCTGGCCGAGATCGTCGCGTCCTTGCGGGCCGAGCCCGCACAGCCCGAAACGTCCGCAGGGGCGGTCGCCGAGGCCGAGCCGGCGACTGCGATCGACCCGGTGTGCGGCATGACCGTCGCCGCGGTCGAACACACGCCGCACTCCGACGCCGCGGGCGAGCGGCGATGGTTCTGCGCCGAGGGGTGCCGCGCCGCATTCGAAGCCGATCCCGCCCGGTACGCAGGTGCGGGTGCCGGAGGCGGCGCCTAGGCCACCAGAAGCCCGCCGCATGGCTGGAGTCAGGAGTCAACTTTGCACATCGACCCGACCGTGACCGCCCTCCGAGAAGAACGGGACCAGCGTGATTCCGTCCCCGCCCGGGGATCGGGAGTCCACGGGCCGGCCCTCGGCGGACGCACCTCGCCCGTCGAGGGGGTCGTCCCAGACGTCGAGCGGCTCGGCGCCGCCCTCGACGCCGCCGGCTACGTGGCCGACGACGGATTGGTGACCGCGCTGTACCTCGCACTGCGCCTCCCGCAGCCGCTGCTGCTCGAAGGCGAAGCCGGGGTGGGCAAGACCGAGGCGGCCAAGGCGATCGCGGCCGTGCTCGGCACCCCGCTGATCCGCCTCCAGTGCTACGACGGCCTCGATGCCGCCGAGGCCCTGTACGAGTGGAACTACCCCCGCCAGCTGCTGAGCATCCGCCTCGCCGAGGCCAAGCACGCCGAGCTGGCCGAGGCCGACCTGTTCACCGAAGAGTTCCTCGTCCGGCGCCCGGTGCTCGCCGCCCTCACCCACCCCGGCCCGATGCCCGCGGTGCTGCTGATCGACGAGGTCGACCGGGCCGACGACGACTTCGAGGCGTTCCTGCTCGAGGTCCTGGCCGAGTCGAGCGTGACCATCCCGGAGATCGGCACCGTCAGCGCCACGGTGCCCCCGATCGTCGTGCTGACCTCCAACCGCACCCGGGACCTCCACGACGCCCTGAAGCGCCGGTGCCTCTACCACTGGATCGACTACCCCAGCGCGGAGCAGCTCATCGAGATCGTCCGGCGCCGGGTCCCGGGATCTTCGGCCTCGCTCGCGAACGACGTGGCGGCGGCCGTGCAACGGCTCCGGTCGCTGGAGATCCAGAAGCCACCCGGCATCGCCGAGAGCATCGACTGGATCTCGGCGCTCTCCCTGCTCGGCGTGGACCGGCTGGACGCTGACGCCGCCGACCGTACCCTCGGCTCCCTGCTCAAATACCGCGAGGACCACGACCTGGTGCGTGAGCGCGGCGTGGCATGGCTGGCTGGCACCCGCGATGCATGAGCGCATCAGCCTGCCCACCTTCGACCTCGCCGACTTCGCCGGCCGGTTCGGGGCGGCGCTGCACCGCTCCGGCGTGGCCGTCACGCCGGAGCGGTCGGTGCGCTTCCTCCAGGCGCTGCGCCTGCACCCGCCCGTGGACCGGTCCGCTCTGTACTGGACCGCCCGCCTGGCCCTCGTGACAGGGCGCGAGCAGATCGCGCCGTTCGACCGGGTATTCAACGCACTCTTCGGTGGCCTCCTCGACCCGGCCGAGGTCCGCGGTGACCAGAACAACACCCGGCTGCCGGGGGTCGAGGCCGGTCCCGGCCGGCCGCCGGTCCTCTCCGGCCAGCCCCTGCAAGTCTCGGGGTCGCAGGGGCCGAGCGGTGCCCCGCAGCCGGGTGGTGCCAGCGCTGACGCCGATCGGGAAGTCGAGGCCCTGCGGGCGATCAGCAGCGCCGAGGAGGCCCTCGCCCACAAGGACTTCGGTGCCCTCGACGCCGACGAACTCACCGCCCTGCACCGCCTCATCGAATCGCTTGTGGTGAGTACCCCGCTCCGCCGAACGCGCCGCAAGGAAGCCGAGCGCGGCGGCCGCCACATCGACCTGCGCCGCACGCTGCGCCGAAGCCAGCGCACCGGCGGCGAGCCGGTCCGGCTGGCCCGGTGTCACAACCGCCTCCGCCGCCGCCCGCTGGTGCTGCTGTGCGACATCTCCGGGTCGATGGAGCCTTACACCCGCGCCTACCTCGGCTTCTTCCAGCGGGCCGCCGCCGGCGTGTCCGCCGAGGCCTTCGTCTTCGCCACCCGGCTCACCAGGCTCACCCCGGTCCTGCGGAACGCGAGCCCCGACGCCGCGCTCCGCCGGGCGGGCGTGACCGCCTCCGACTGGTCGGGCGGCACGCGGATCGGTCGCGCTCTCGCCGAGTTCAACAACGGCTTCGGCCGGCGGGGGATGGCCCGCGGCGCGGTGGTCGTGATCTTCTCCGACGGCTGGGAGGGCGAAGACCCCGGTGCGGTCGGGCGCGAGATGACCCGGCTCGCCCGCCTCGCGCACCGCATCGTGTGGGTCAACCCGCGCAAGGCGGCCGCCGGGTACGCCCCGCTCACGGGTGGGATGGCCGCGGCCCTGCCGCACTGCGACGCGTTCGTGAGCGGCCACAGCTATGCCGCCCTGGCCGAGGTCATCGAGGCGATAGCCGGACCGGACGGATCCCTCTCCCGGCGCGCACCGGTGGGAACGTCCCGTGGCTAGCCCGCCGGCGGTCAACCGGGTCAGGCCCGCCTGTGCGGGTGCTGCCGGGCGCGCCGGTCCGGCGGCCATGGCCGCCGGTGGTCCGTCGCTGGGGTCCTGCGTCCCCCGGCACCGGACCCGACTCGGTCTGAAGGGGGATCAGGCGTGACTCCGGGCGCTCCGGTCGCTCACGGGCACGAGATCTCGGCGGCCACGCCGGCTTCGATGATCGCGGGCCTGGTGGCCGTTGCCTCGGCGACTGTCGCCGGTGTCTGGCTCGGTCGGTGCCTGGCTCTGCGCCCTGCCGTACTCCTGGGCGCCGCCTCCGGCGTCCTGCTCGTCGTCGTGGTCGTCCACGTCCTCCCGGACACCCTCCACGAGGCCGTGGAGACCGGCTTGCCACTGTGGTCCGTCCCGCTGCTGTGCACCGCGGCGTACGCCGCCTCCAGCGCGGCCATCTGGAGCAGTTGTCCGTGCGAAGGCGGTCAGTTCCACGGCTGGGTGGCCGTCGTGGCGTTGGCCGTCCACCGCGCGGTCGAGGGCATGGCACTCGCGTCCGGGTCCGTGGCCGTGCTGGCAGCCCTCGTCGTACACGCCGCTGCGGAAGGGGCGGCGTTGGCGGTGGTCGTCGGCGGAGGACGGCGCCGCCTCGTGGTCTGGACCCTTCTGGCGAGCGCCGGCCCCGGAATCGGCGTCCTCGCGATTGACCCTCCCAACTCTCCTCGTTCCGGTGCTTCTGGCTCTCGTTGCCGGAGTGCTGGCGCGCGCGGGCTGGACCGCGTTGACGGCCGCACTTCGGGACGGGCTGTCCGGTCGCCCCAACGACCCGGCCGTCGTGGCCGCCGTCGTGGCTGCCGGGGCGCTGACCGCCGTCGCTGTGGCCACGTCCGGGTGAGGCGCCCCGGTACGACGATGCCGTCTGCTCGACGGAGCCGGCTCTCACAGGCCGAAAGGGAAGCCGATGTATGGACCTGCAGTTGTCAGTTGGCTGCTCGCGACGCTCACGGGTGCCGCCGCCCTGTTCTGCCTCGCCCGGCTGCGCACACCCGCCGCGCAGCGCGGCGGCACGGGGTGGGCAGGTCGCGAATCGGACGCCGCTGAGGCGCTCATGGGGATCGGTATGGCGGTGATGGCCCTGCCGGTCAGCCGGGGCGGCGGCGTGCCGGCCGCCGCGTGCGTGGTGCTCTTCAGCGGGGTCGGCGCCTGGTTCCTGGCCGCCGCACTGCGCGGGGGCGGTGCCCGGCACCGCGCGCACCGGCTGCACCACGCGGTGGGGAGCGGCGCGATGGTGTACATGGCCCTGCCCATGGCGACCGACGCCACCGGTGGACCGCAGCATGCCGGGCATGTTCCAGCGGCCGAGGGACCGCTGCTGCTGACCGGCTTGCTGCTGCTGTACTTCGGGAGCTACGTGGTGTGGACGGGCAGTCGGTTGCTGGCTACCGCGCCGGGCGACGTGGTTGCCGTCACCGGCGGTGCGCAACTGCTGCGTGCACCGGGGATGCCGCAGGCCTGCCGAGTCGTCATGGGAATGGGCATGTTCGTCATGCTGCTGGCCGGGTGAGGCGCTGCACCGGCCCGTCACCCGTGTCCTCGGTCATCTCGTCGTCGAAGCCGTTCCGCGAGGTTCGGCGGCCTGGGCCCGGGGCACCTCGACGGTGGAGGTTGCCGGACCACCACCCAGGTCGGCATCACCCAGGTCAGCATCACCCAGGTCCCGGGTCCAACACCCGGGTGCGGGCCACCAACAGGACTGTGTCATCGCGGGGACGCGCTGCTTGTAGGGCGTCGAAGACCGCCTGGCAGGTCTGCTCCGGATCGCGCCCTGGGGCTTCGGCCAGAGTCCGCTGCAGCAGGGCCAGGCCGGCACCGATGTCCCGGTCGCGGTCCTCGACCAGCCCGTCGGTGAAGAGCACCAGGCGGGATCCCTCGGGCACCTGGAACTTGGCGGTCTCCACGGGCAGGCTGCCGCCCAGTCCCAGGGGCGGGGAACCGGGCACCTCGGGGAAGGTGACGGAGCCCTCGGGGTGGACCAGGGCGGGCCCCAGATGGCCGGCCCGGGCGATGGTGACCTGAGCGGGGACCGGGTCGTAGATGGCATACAGGCACGTGGCTCCGGTGATACCCGGCTCACCTTCTCTTACGTCCTGGTCGATTACGTCCTGGTCGATCCGAGCGACCAGTTCGTCGAGGTATCCAAGGAGTTCGTCGGGCGGCAGGTCGAGGCTGGAGAAGTTGTGGACGGCGGTGCGCAGACGGCCCATGGTGGCGGAGGCATGCAGGCCGTGCCCGACGACGTCGCCCACCACCAGCGCGACGCGAGCCCCGGGCAGCGGGATGACGTCGAACCAGTCGCCGCGCACACCGGCCTCGGCGGGCGCATACCGGTAGGCGACGTCGAGCGCGTTCTGCGCGGGCATGGTCTGGGGCAGCAGGCTGCGCTGCAGTGTGACGGCCATGCCGTGTTCGCGGGTGTAGCGGCGGGCGTTGTCGATGCAGACCGCGGCGCGGGTGGCCAGTTCCTCGGCGAGGGACAGGTCCTCCTGGTCGAAGGGCTCGGTCTCCTCCAAGCGCCAGAAGTTGACCAGGCCCAGCACCACGCCGCGCGCCTGTAGCGGCACTGTGATGAGTGAACGGATCCCGTAGTCGGTGATCTGCCGGGCCGCCGGAATCTGCGTCTGCCAGCCGGGTGCGGCGCCAAGATCCGGTTCGAGCACCGCGTGGCCGCTGACCAGGGCCGAAGCCATCGGCGTGGCGGGGAGCCAGGTGATGCGCTCGCCGACCGGGATCAAGGGAGCGTCCTGCCGGACACCGCAGGAGGCGGTGCAGTGCATCTCCGCGGTACCCGAGGGCTCTCCGCCCTGCAGCACGGCTTCCAGCAGCTCCACGGTCGTGTAGTCGGCGAAGCCGGGGACCACCACCCGGGTGAGTTCCTCGGCAGTGCGCACCACGTCGAGGGTGGTGCCGACCCGTGTAGCCGCGTCGTACAGCAGCTGGAGGCGCTTGCGGGCCTTCCGGTACAGGCGCGCGTTCTCCATCGCGACCCCGGCCGCCACCGCCAGCGTCTGCAAAACGGCCTCGTCCTCCAGGTCGAACTCCTGACCCCCGCGCTTCCCAGCGAGGTAGAAATTGCCGACGACCTCCTCGCGCACCCGGACGGGCACCCCGAGGAACGAGTGCATGGGCGGGTGGTTCGGCGGGAAGCCGTACGCGGCCGGGTGCCTGGACACCTCACGCAGACGAAGCGGCCTGGGATGTCGGATCAGCTCACCCAGAACCCCCTTGCCGGCCGGGTACGCCCCGATCGCGGCGATCTGCTCCTGGCTCATCCCGACCGGCAGCACGTGGTTGCTCCCGGGTCCGCCGGCAGGTGGCGCGGCGGACGGGCGGACGGTGCCGCCTTCCTGACAGGCTGATCTACGGCCGCATCCCCACCCACTCGTATCCGTCGGGAGAGCTTTCCTTTTTCCAGATCGGCACTTCCGACTTCAAGAGCTCGATGCACATGGTGCAGGCCTCGAGTGCCTCTGCCCGATGCGGGGCGGCAGCAGCGATCATGACCGCTGGCTCTCCCACCTCGAGCACACCCACCCGGTGAGTCACCGCGACTCGTACTCCCGTGCCCACCGCCTCACATCGCTCGACGATGTTCGTGAGCGTCTTGAGGGCCATCGACCGGTATGCCTCGTACTCGAGTCGAACAACCTGTCGGCCCTCATTGTGATTCCGTACGAGGCCGGTGAAGGTGACAACCGCCCCGTGCGACGGATCGGTCACCGCCGTGAGCACCTCGTCGAGCCGCAACGGCTCGTCGCTCAGCCGGGCGTACGGGCCTTCCGCTCCGCCCGCGATCGGCGGAAGGAGGGCAATCTCGTCACCGTCTTCGAGTACGTGCTCCGAAGACATGAAGTCCTCGTTCACCGCCACCTTGACCATGCGCTTTACCCGGGCCAGCTCCGGATACTTGTCGTGCAGGACGTCGATCAGGCATTGGAGGGTGCTTCCATCCGGCAGCACAACGGTCTCCGCTGTTCTCGCGAGTTGCTCGCGCAACGCGCCGAAGTACAGCACGGAGATCTGCATCAGCGGTCTCCTTCTTCTGAATTGGTGTTGTCACGGGCAGACCGCGGAAAGTCGGATGTCGCACGTGCTCCTGGCCGAGCTCGGTTGCAAAGCGGTCTCTGGTCAAGGGTGGTGGCTGCGTCGTGATGTGACCTCAGCCCCCGCGCGTATGCATCTCGAGATGCGGGTCGCGCTTCAGGCGTTCGGCGGAGAGGAGGGGGCGTCGGTGCCGAGCGGCAAGCCGTGCCTCGGCACCGCGGTCACGACGTGCTCTCCACACCGACTCGATCACGCCCCGCAGTTCATCATCGGTAGCGCCGTCCCGGAGCGGGGTCCGCAGATCGGTACCGGTCAACGCATACAGGCACCGGTACCAGATGCCATCTGCGGTCAACCGTGCACGATCGCACGACCCGCAGAAGGGCTGGGTTGTCGAGGAGATGACGCCGAACGTCGTTCCGTCGGGAAGCGCGAAACGGTCTGCCGGCGCGGACTCGTCCTCATCCACGACAGGCTCGACAGAGCCGTAGTGACGAGCGAGGGCAGCGAGGATCTCCTCCCGGGTCAGCACCTTCTCCGAGGACCACCCCGTGGCTCCGCCGACGTCCATGTACTCGATGAATCGCACCTCGGCGGGAACCTGCCGACAGAACTCTATGAGTTCCGTAAGCTCGTCGTCGTTGACACCGCGGATGACCACCGTGTCGATCTTGGTATCGGTGAATCCCGCGGGGGTCAATGATCGAATGCCTTCGAGTACCGCGGAGAGGCAGTCCCGGCGGGTCAGTGTGAGGAACCGTTCAGGGCGGAGCGTGTCCAGGCTGACGGTCACTCGGTGCAGGCCCGCGTCACGCAGCGTCTCGGCCTGCTCAGCGAGCCGAACGCCGTTCGTCGTCATGGCGAGATCTCGGATGTCTTGTTTGCGCGCCAGCTGCCGAACCAGCTCGGGCATGTCGCGGCGTAGGAGCGGCTCCCCGCCAGTGAGGCGTACTTTCTGGACGCCGAGGCCTATGAACACATCAGTCAGCCGCGAGATCTCCTCGAAGGACAGCAGATCCTCTCGGGCAAGCCAGACGTAGTCCTTCTCCGGCATGCAGTACTGGCACCGGAGATTGCATCGGTCAACCACCGAGATCCGCAGGTTCCGCAACGGGCGTCGGTACTGGTCGACGACGCGCTCTGACCCCGCAGCGACCGCGGAACTGTTGTGGCCCACATCGTCGGCGACCGTTCTCTCACCTGACCGAAGCAACATCTCTCTCTTCTCTCTCAGTCCTTCGTCGTGACGCGGCCGGACTCGATGAGACGGCACGGGGTGGCGACGGCCCGTTGCATCGGCTCCTCGCAGGCAGGGGACACGTCTGCAGCCCCGCCGCCCCTCCTCGAGGTCTATGAGTGGCCCGACCCGGGTCATGCCGACGTCATCGACGCCTGGCCGGCCGGACAACGACGCCGGGTCAGCCAGAAGATGACAGCGGCGAGGACGACGAGGACGGCGGCCGGTGGGAGGGCACGCTTGAGGACGGCGC
>NZ_BAAAGU010000099.1:0-12921 GCF_039524635.1 Streptomyces thermocarboxydovorans
CGAGACGGGGGCGTCCCCACCGACCGCCACGGGCCCGACCTGGATCTGCCGGCTCTTCCGGCGCTCGGCGAGCTTGGCCGGGACGGACGGCATACCGAGCGAGACAGCGGTCATCTCGTCACCCCTTGGCGGCGGAGGAGGGATTCGCGTGGCCGGTGCTTCCGGAGACGGTTTCGCGCATCGCGCGCAGCGACTCCTTCAGGGACCCCATGGTGGCGAGCACGGCGGTCGGTTCGTAGCCGCAGTGGGCCATGCAGTTGGCGCAGCGCGGGTCCTTGCCGCGGCCGTAGCGGTCCCAGTCGGTGTCCTCGATCAGTTCCCGGTACGTCGGCACATAGCCGTCGGCCATCAGATAGCAGGGGCGCTGCCAGCCGAAGAGGGAGTAGTTGGGGATGGCCCAGGCGGTGCACGGGAAGTCGACCTTGCCCTCGAGGAAGTCGAGGAACAGCGGTGAGTGGTTCAGCCGCCAGCGGCGGCGGTTGCCGTTCGCGAAGGCCTTCTTGAACAGCTCCCGGGTCTGCTCCACCCCGAGGAAGTGCTCCTGGTCGGGGGCCTTCTCGTAGGCGTAGGCGGGCGAGATCATCATCTCGTCGACCTGGAGGTCGTCGTTGAGGTAGTTGAGCACCTCGATGACGGTCTGCGGGGTGTCGGTGTTGAAGAAGGTGGAGTTGGTGGTGACGCGGAAGCCCCGCCGCTTGGCCTCCTTGATGGCCGCCACCGCCTCGTCGAACACGCCCTCCTTGGCGACCGACTCGTCGTGCCGCTCCCGCAGCCCGTCGATGTGCACCGCGAACGCGAAGTACCGGGACGGGGTGAACTTGTCCATCTTCTTGCGCAGCAGCATCGCGTTGGTGCACAGGAAGACGTACTTCTTGCGGGCCACCAACTGGCGTACGATCTCGTCGATCTGAGGGTGCATCAACGGCTCACCGCCGGCGATGGACACCATCGGGGCCCCGGACTCCAGCACCGCCCCGACGGCCTGGGCGACCGGCATGCGCTGCTTCAGCACACCGGCCGGGTGCTGGATCTTGCCGCACCCCTCGCACTTGAGATTGCAGGCGAAGAGCGGTTCCAGCTCGACGATGAGCGGAAACTTGTCCCTCCGGCGGAGCTTCTGTTCGGCCAAGTAAGTAGCGACCTTGATGGACTGGCGCAGCGGCATGGCCATCTGGCTCACCTCCTGGGGAGCAGCAAGGAACGGTGCCATTCGTAGAAAGCCGGGAGTACGGAACGAAGAACACGGAAAGCCGATATTCCACCGAGCACCGTGCCGATCCGGACCAGTTCATGTTCTGGAGCGTCCACGACCACCCGGACGGCCGCAACCGGGCGCGCTCCCGCGCGCACGGCGGTCAGCAGGGTGGCCGCCGATTCCATGTCGGCCGCGATCGAGCCGGTCGCCAGCAGATCGGACCGTTCGTGACCGCGCACCACATGGTCGGACCCGGTGAGCGGCCCGGTGTGGACGGTGCGCCCGGGCACGGCGCGCACCAGCTCCTTCACCAGCAGCTCGGTCCCCACGCAGGGCACGCTGCCGCGCGGGTCGCGGGTCTCCTCGGCGACCACCAGGTCACCGGGGTGCATACCGGGGGCGAGCCCCGCGCAGAAGCCGGTGGCGAGCACCGCGGCGTCGCGCAGGGCGGGGCCGGCGAGCACTCGGGTGACGGCCCGCTCTGCCGCCGCCGGCCCCATCCCGGTGCGCAGCACGGTGACCGGCCCGCCCGCGCCGCCGCGCTCGCTCACCCGCAGGGCGAACTGCTCGATGCTGAGCGCACAGGCGATCAGCAGCGGAGCGGGGGCGGGCGGGGTGGTCATCAGCTTCCCTTCGCCTCGGCGAGCCGGTGTTCCCCGGCGGCGCCCTCCCGCGCGGCCGGCTTCTTCGCGAAGGGGTCTCCGTTGACGTACCGGCCGAGTGCGGTGAGCGGGAAGACCTGCCGGTAGAGGTGGTAGTTGATGGAGAAGTCCCAGGGGAAGCCGGTGCCGGTGAAGTAGGGCTCGTCCCAGGAGCCGTCCTCGCGCTGGGTGGCGGCCAGCCACTCGATGCCGCGTTCCACGGCCTTGGACTCGCGTTCCCCGGCGGCGAGCAGTGCCATCAGCGCCCAGGCCGTCTGGGAGGCGGTGGAGGCGCCCCGGCCGGACCACGTGCGGGCGTCCTGGTAGGAGCGCAGGTCCTCGCCCCAGCCGCCGTCGTCGTTCTGCACCGACTCCAGCCAGGCCACGGCCCGCCGGATCGCCGGATGCGAGCCGGGGATGCCGGCCGCGGTGAGTGCGGGGACGACGGAGCCGGTGCCGTAGATGTAGTTGACGCCCCAGCGTCCGAACCACGATCCGTCGGGCTCCTGCTCGGCGAGCAGCCAGCGCACCCCGCGCCGGGTGCGCGGGTCGTGGGCGAGGCCCTCGGCGGCGAGCATCTCCACCACGTGCGCGGTGACGTCGGCGGAGGGCGGGTCGATGACCTCGCCGAAGTCGCAGAACGGCAGCCGGTTGGGGAACGGGCTGGTGTTGTCGACGTCGAACGCGCCCCAGGCGCCGTTCCTCGACTGCATGCCGAGGTTCCAGCGCACGCCGCGGGCGATGGCGTTGTCGACCCGTTCGGGGTCGTGGTGCTTGACGCGGCGCAGCGCGAGGATCACCTCGGCGGTGTCGTCGATGTCGGGGTAGTTGTCGTTGTGGAACTCGAACGCCCAGCCGCCCGGCGGGAGATGGGGCCGGCGCACCGACCAGTCGCCGGGGCGGACGATCTGCTCGCCGAGCATCCAGTCGGCGGCCTTGACCAGCTGGGGGTGGTCGGGGGGCAGGCCGGCGTCGGCGAGGGCGATGGTGGCGAGGCAGGTGTCCCACACCGGGGACTGGCAGGCCTCGATCATCCGGGCCCCGTCCTCGCGCCACACGGCGAACCGGTCCAGGGACGCGAGGCCCTCCCGCATCACCGGGTGGTTGAGGTCGTAGCCGAGCAGGTGCAGGGCGATGACCGAGTAGACGGCCGGCGGCTGGATGCCGCCCCAGCAGCCGTCGTTCTCCTGGCGTTCGATGATCCAGCGGGCGGCGGTGTTCATGGCCGCCCGGCGCAGCCTGCGCGGCACCACGCGGCGCGCGGAGTGCAGCGCCTTGTCGAGCCGCTGGAAGACGCCGTCCCAGGTGTTGGCCGGGGCGAGCGGCCTCGGCGGGTTGGGGTCGGCGGGGTCGGTGTGCAGTTCGTCGAGCGGGAACGGCGCGGGCCGTACCGGCCGCTTGGCGGAGACGATCGTCAGCGGGACGATGGTCTGCCGGGCCCAGCAGGCGAAGTCGTAGATGTTCAGCGGCACCCAGGTGGGGAACCAGATCAGCTCGGGCGGGAGTTCGGGCAGGTCCTCCCACTTCCACCAGCCGAACAGGGCCAGCCAGATCCGGGTGAAGACGCGGGAGGCGGCGATGCCGCCCCGCTCGCGGATCCAGGCGGCGGCCTTCGCCATGTGCGGGGCGTCGGGCGCGTCCCCGGCCAGGCGCAGCGCGACATACGCCTCGATGGTGGTGGAGAGGTCGCCGGGACCGCCGTGGAAGGTGGCCCAGGTGCCGTCCTCGCGCTGCTCGCCGCGGATGAACAGGGCGGCTGCGTGCGTGGTGTCCTCGTCGCGGATGCCGAGGAACTGACGCAGCAGCAGGTCCTCGGCGTCCATGGTGACGTTGGTCTCGAGGTCGCCCTTCCACCAGCCCTCGTCGGACTGGCGGGAGAGCAGGAAGTCGGTGGCGCGCCGCATGGCGCGGGCGGCTGCCTCGGCTGCCCCGGCCGCCTGGGGGGTCTCGGTGTCGGTGTCGTTGGCCGCGGCCACTCGGGGCGGCAGGGCCGCCCCGGTGCTTCCGTCGGTCGTCGCTGTCATGGCTTCCCCTTCGTGCAGTCCTGCAAGTCGTGCGTCTGCTGTGGGTCCGCCGTCGGCCGGTGGCTCGCTCCCCTCACCACCGGCCGGCGACTACGCGAGGGCTATTCGACCGATAGTGATCATCTCTTTCGTACGACGACGAAGTCCGCGAGCGCAGTGAACCGTTCCCGCACCTGCTCGGGCATGTCCACGGCGTCGAGGGCCTCGATGGCGATGGTGTGCTGACGGCGTGCCTCCTCGGCGGTCCACTCGCGGCCGCCCGCCTGCTCGATGAGCGCGGCGCGGGCCGCGAACTCCTCCTCGGAGAAGCTCTCGACGTCGCTGCTCTCGGCGTCGGCGGCGAGCAGCTCGCCGAGCTTCTCGGCGGCGGGTCCGTCGGCCGCCAGGGCGGCGACGACGGGGAGGGACTTCTTGCGCTGGCGCAGGTCGCTCCAGGTCTGCTTGCCGGTGGCCTCCGGGTCGCCCCAGATGCCGAGGAGGTCGTCGACGGCCTGGAAGGCGAGGCCGAGGTGGTAGCCGTACTTCTCCAGCGCGTCGGCGGTGCGGTCGTCGGCGCCGCCGAGCACGGCGCCGATGGAGCTGGCGCAGGCGAGCAGGGCGCCGGTCTTGTTGCCCTCCATCTCCAGGCACTCCTCGACGCTGACGCGGTCGCGGTGCTCGTAGGAGATGTCCTGGGCCTGACCGTCGATCAGCGCGCGGGTGGCGCTGGTCAGGCGGCGGGTGGCGCGGCCGGCCTCCACCGTGCCGAGCTCCAGCAGCACCTCGTTGGCCAGGGCGAACAGGGCGTCGCCGACCAGGATGGCCTGGGCGGGGCCGTGCACCTTCCAGACGGTGTCGCGGTGCCGGCGCTGTTCGTCGCCGTCCATCAGGTCGTCGTGCAGCAGGGAGAAGTTGTGGACCAGTTCGACGGCCACCGCGCCGGGGATGCCGGTCTCCGGGCGTGCGCCGGTGACCTCGGCGGACAGCACGGCGAGGGCGGGGCGCACGGCCTTGCCGCCGTCGCCGTCCGCGGGCCTGCCGTGGGCGTCGATCCAGCCGAAGTGATAGGCGGCGACGGTGTCCATGGGCGGGGCCAGACGGTCTACGGCCGCCCGCAGCACCGGCGTGGCCAGGGTCCGGCCGCGCTCCAGCAGCGCGGACACGTCCACCGCGGTCCTCCGGTCGGCCTTCGGGGCCGGGGGCACAGTGGGCACAGTCTCTCCTCTTGTAGCGGTACCGGGGGTGCGGGGGTCTGCCGCGCCGGGCTGCTGATCGGGCATCAGGCCGCCTCCTCGATCGCGAAGAGGTGCCTCGGGCGGGGCCGGCCCAGGGCGCGCAGCGCGGCGTCCGCCGCGCCGACGCCGCTGCGGACCGCACTCTCCATGGTCGCGGGCCACCCGGTGGCGGTCCACGCTCCGGCCAGGTACAGGCCGGGGGCTTTGGTGCGGGCGCCGGGGCGCAGCCGCCCGACGCCCGGTGCGGGGGCGAACGTGGCGGTGCGTTCGCGGGTGACGAAGAAGTCCTCGACCCGGGCGTCGCGGGTGCGCGGCAGCAGCCGGTGCAGCTCGGGCAGATAGCGCTCGCGCAGCGCGGCCACCGGCGCGTCGATGTCGTCGTACGCCACGGACTGCGACAGCGCCAGGTACTGGCCCCGGGTCAGGCCGGAGGCCTCGGTGCGGTCGAACACCCACTGGACGGGGGTGCCGAGCGCGGCCAGGAAGGGCCGGGCGAGCACCGTGCGGTCGTAGACGACATGCACGTTGACGATGGGCGCGGTGCCGATGTCCAGCAGCCGTTCGGGGGCGTCGAGGGCTCCCGCGGGCAGCAGGTCGTGCGTCTCGCGCTGGGGGACGGCGAGGACGACGGCGTCGGCGTCGAGCGTCTCGCCGGGAACCCGGACGCTCCATCCGCCGTTTCCATCGGCAGAGACGGAGGTGACGCGTGTTCGGACCTCGGTGCGCACGCCAGCGGAGTCGAGCGCCTTGCGGGCCAGCCGGTCGTGCAGTTCGCCCAGCGGGACGCGCGCCCAGCCGATGTCGGCGGCGCCCGGCTCGGACAGCAGGCCGGTCTTGAACACCATCGCGGCGAGCGCCAGGGAGGCGTCGGCGGCCCTCGCGTTGAGGGTGGCGGTCCCGACCAGGTCCCACAGGGCCTCCACGGCGCGCGGCGACTGGCCGTGCGCGGCCAGCCAGCCGGCGAAGTCCTGCGTGTCCAGCGCCGGATCGGCGAGGTCGAGCCGCTGGAGCGCGAGCGCGGCCCGGATTGCTCTGGCCCGGTCGGCGAGCGTGAGGTGCGGGTAGGTGGCGAGGCTGCGGCTCAGATGCAGCGGCACGGGCAGCGGGTCGCGCCGCAGCCGGCCGAGTCTGCGTCCCTCGGGCCTGCGGACGTCGACCACGGGCACGTCGAGACGGTTCTGCAGCGGTGCCAGCTCCGCTCCCCCGATGCGGTCGAGGAACCAGCGGTAGGCGGTGCAGCAGCGCAGGTAGACGTGCTGGCCGTTGTCGACGGTGAGTCCGTCGCGCCGGAAGGAGAAGGCGAGTCCGCCGAGTCTGGGCCGGCCTTCGAGCAGGGTGACGCGCACGCCCGCGTCGGCGAGCGCGAGCGCGGCGGTGATGCCGGCCAGCCCGCCGCCGACCACGACGGCGTGCCGTCCGTCCGCGGTGCCGGCGAACCGGACCTCGGGCCGCGTGACACGGGTCATCGTGCGCCCTCCCCCCGACGGCCGGTGTGCGTGAAGCATGAACGACCTGCCGTCTCAGTCTGGGACGCACCCCTGCCGCGGAGGGTTGCCCACCGCTCGTCGTCGGGGTCGTCGGCGGGGACCGGGGTGTCCGCTGTGTCCATCAGGCGCGCCTCCTGACGGTCCGCCGGGTCACGTGCCGGGTGTCCAGGCCGGACAGCCCGCGCACGGCGACGTACGCCTTCTCGCGCCCGGGCAGCGAGACCCGGCCGCGCAGCACCGCCTCCGGGTCGCGTTCGATGCGGTCGAGGAGGCGGCGGTAGATACCGGCCATGGCGGCGACGCAGGCGCCGCTGCGCCGGTCCAGCAAGGGAAGCAGGCGGTAGCCCTCGGCGAAAAGGGCGCGGGCCCGACGCACTTCGAAGTGCACGAGGCCCGCGAAGTCGGAGCCCTCCGGTGGCCGTGGCCCGCGGAACCCGGCCGAGCAGCCAAATTTCGCGAGGTCGTCCGCGGGAAGGTAGGTGCGGCCGCCCTCGGCGTCCTCCCGGATGTCCCGGAGGATGTTGGTGAGCTGGAGTGCGAGGCCGAGCGTGTCGGCGTACTCGGGCGCGCGTTCGGCGCCGCGCGCCCCCGGTTCGGTGCCGAACACGCCGAGGGAGAGACGGCCGATGGCGCCGGCCACACAGCGGCAGTAGACCTTCAGGTCGTCCCAGGTCTCGTAGGTCTCGCCGCGCACGTCCATCTGCACGCCGTCGATGAGCTCGTCGAGCCCGCCGAGGGGGATCGGGAAGTGCCGGGCGGCGTGCGCCAGGGCGACGGCCACCGGGTCGGTGTCGTCCTCCTCGACGGCTCCGGCGCGGATCCGGGCGAGCAGGGCACGGGTCTCCTCGAGCCGTGCGAGCTTGACGTCGCCGGCCAGCGCGCCGTCGCCGATGTCGTCGACGCGCCGGGAGAAGGCGTACAGCGCCGACATCGCGCGCCGCTTGGGCGTGGGCAGCAGCCGGATGCCGTAGGCGAAGTTGCGGGCCTGCTGCCCGGTGACGGCCTCGCAGTAGCGGTAGGCGGCGAGTACCGGTGCGGACGCGTGCGGTTCCGACTCCACGGTCCGGATCACCCCTCTCCTCGCAGGGTCACGCCCGCCTCGCGCAGCAGCATCAGCTTGCCGGGCCGGGGCGGGCCGGGAAGTACGTCGAATTCGGCGGCGGCGATCGCGTCCAGCGCCGCCCTTCCTCCCGCCACGAACCCGGCGAGCAGCAGCCTGAGTCTGCCCGGGACGCTGCTCACGAGCGGGTCGCCCTCGCGCAGCAGCGCCCGGGCGCGCTCCGCCTCGAAGGCGATCAGGGCCCGCAGCGAGGCGCCGGCGGTGGGGGCGGCGAGATCCGCCTCCTGGACGTGGAAGCGCTTCATGTCCTCGGCGGGCAGATAGATCCGGTCGCGGCCGAGGTCCTCCGCCACGTCCTGGAGGTGCTCGACGATCTGCAGGGCGGTGCACACGGCGTCGGAGCGGCGGACGCGCTCGGGGCTCGCGGTGCCGGTGACGGCGAGGACGAGACGGCCGACGGGGTTGGCGGACAGCTCGCAGTAGGCGAGCAGGTCGTCGTAGGTCTCGTAGCGCGTGACGAGTTGGTCCTGCCGGTTCGCGGCGATCAGCGCGAGGAAGGGCCCGGGGGTCAGGGCGCGCCGCCGCACGGTCGGCTGGAGGCGGCGCAGCAGGGGGTGGCGGGGGGTGCCGTCGAAGACCCGGCGCAGGTCGGCCTCGAAGGCGTCCAGAAGGAGCAGCCGGTCGTGCGCCTGTTCGGGTGAGACGCCGAGGAGGGCGGCGTCGACGCCGCCGGGGGCGAGGTCGCCGTCGCCGATGTCGTCGACCAGCCGGGCGAAGCCGTAGACGGCCATCAGGTCGGCCCGCCAGGCTCTGGGCAGGAAGAACGGCGCCACGGGGAAGTTCTCCGCGGCGGCCTTGTCGAGAGTGGCGCGCTCGGGGCCGGCGGCACGCGCCGTGCCGGGCGGCGTCATCGTGGGCTGCCCGGGGCGGGGACGGCGCATGCGGCGTTCACCTGGGGAGTTTCCGTAGCCATTGCCGTCACATCTCCCGTTCTACACCGCCGACCCAAGACACACTATTTCGGACACGCCGCCGGGACTTCCGCCCGGTGGCCGCTCCGGACGTGTCGCGCATTATGGCCCTGATTGCCGCCTTTAGGCACCGGTACAGCTTACGTTGTACAACGCGAAACCGACCGCCGGGGTGAACCGCACATCACAACAACACACCGATTGGCGTCAAGCTTCCTGCGGGAAGCAGGAGTTGGCGTCTTCTTTGCACATGCCGGGCCCCGCGGAGCGTCTCCGGCGGGGCCCGCTGGGGTTCATCGGGTCACTTGGCGGTGAACTTCTCGTACTCCTTGAGCACCTCGTCGGTCGGCCCGTCCATGCGCAGCTCGCCGCGCTCCAGCCACAGCACCCGGTCGCAGGTGTCCCGGATCGATTTGTTGTTGTGGCTGACCAGGAACACCGTGCCGGCCTGCTTGCGCAGCTCGCGGATGCGGGCTTCCGAGCGCTTCTGGAACTTGCGGTCGCCCGTGGCCAGTGCTTCGTCGATCATCAGGACGTCGTGGTCCTTGGCGGCGGCGATGGAGAAGCGCAGGCGGGCCGCCATGCCGGAGGAGTAGGTGCGCATCGGCAGGGTGATGAAGTCGCCCTTCTCGTTGATCCCCGAGAAGTCGACGATCTCCTGGTAGCGCGCCTTGATCTCCTCGCGGGACATGCCCATCGCGAGCCCGCCCAGTATCACGTTGCGCTCGCCGGTCAGGTCGTTCATCAGGGCGGCGTTGACGCCCAGCAGGGAGGGCTGGCCGTCGGTGTAGACCTTGCCGCGCTCGGCCGGGAGCAGCCCGGCGATGGCGCGCAGCAGGGTGGACTTGCCGGAGCCGTTGGAGCCGATCAGCCCGATCGCCTCGCCGCGGTAGGCGACGAAGGAGACCCCGCGCACCGCGTGCACCTTGCGCACGCCCCGCGCCTCGTCGTCCTTGCCCCGCCGCAGGATGCGGCTGAGCGCGGCGGTGGCGCTGCCCTTGCCGGACCGGCCGGCGTTCACGCGGTAGACGATGTGCAGGTCGTCCGCGATGACGGTGGGGACGCGCCCGGCCTTCTTGCCGGCGTTCTCCTCAGCCACGGCCGTACCTCTCCTCCGCCTTCCAGAAGTAGATGAAGCCCGCCACGCCGATCAGCAGCGCCCAGCCGATGCCGACCGCCCAGATGTGCGGGGGCAGGTAGGTGGAGTCGTACTCGTCGATCATGGCGAAGCGGACCAGGTCCATGTAGACCGCGGCGGGGTTCCACTGGAGCAGGTCCGGCAGCCAGCCGGGGACGTTCTTGTCGGCGAGCATCGCCGGGATGCTGAACATCACGCCCGAGGCGTACATCCAGGTGCGCAGCACGAACGGCATCAGCTGGGCCAGGTCGGGGGTCTTGCTGCCCATGCGGGCGAAGATCAGCGCGAGGCCGGTGTTGAAGACGAACTGCAGCAGCAGCGCCGGCACGATCAGCAGCCAGGACCAGTCGGGGTAGCTGCCGAACGCCAGCATCACGGCGACCAGCACGACCATGGAGAACAGCAGCTGCTGGAGCTGCTGCAGCGAGAACGAGATGGGCAGCGAGGCCCGCGGGAAGTGCAGGGCCCGCACCAGGCCCAGGTTGCCGGATATGGCCCGCACACCGGCCAGCACCGAGCTCTGGGTGAAGGTGAACACGAAGACGCCGGTCACCAGGAACGGCACATACACGTCGCTCGGGATGCCCCGCTTGGCGTCCAGCAGCAGACCGAAGATGAAGAAGTACACGGCCGCGTTCAGCAGCGGCGTCGCCACCTGCCACAGCTGGCCGAGCTTCGCCTGGCTGTACTGGGCGGTCAGCTTCGCCTGGGAGAAGGCCATGATGAAGTGGCGCCGGCCCCAGAGCTGACGGACGTACTCGATGAGGGACGGCCGGGCACCGCTGACCGACAGCCCGTACTTGGCGGCGAGCTCGGCCGCCGTCAGGCCCTCGTCGGGCGACACGGGCGCGCTCACCGCGACCGTGCCGTCGTGCGTTGTCTCACTCACTGGTGGAAAACTTTCGTCCTCGAGATGCGCGGCCTTGATCGGCCTTGGCATGAGCCGGGGAACCGAGGTGCGGCCCCGGGATGTTCCCGGATACGAGCTTGTCAGATCACCGGGGGCCGGCCCAGTCGGGTCAGCCGCCACACCGTACGCCACTTCATGGGCCGGCGCGGGCCGCAGGGTGTGGTCCACCCTTCCCGGAATCCGCCGAACCACGCCTTGAGCGCAGCGCGTGTGGGACGGCGCACAAGGGTGAGCAGCACCCAGGCGCCCAGATAGACCGGGACCAGCGGTGCGGGGAGGTTGCGGCGGGCCAGCCAGACCCGGTTGCGGGCGATCATGCGGTGGTAGACCGCGTGCCGCGAGGGCGCCGTGGTCGGGTGGTGGAGCACCATGTCGGCGCGGTAGTCGATGTGCCAGCCGGCGTCGAGCGCCCGCCAGGCGAGGTCGGTCTCCTCGTGGGCGTAGAAGAAGTCCTCCGGCAGCAGGCCGACCTCGGCGAAGACCTGGGTGCGCACCGCGTTGGCGCCGCCGAGGAAGGTGGTCACCCGCGAGGAGCGCAGCGGGTCGGAGGCGCGCAGCCGGGGCACATGGCGGCGCTGGGTGACGCCGGTCTCGGGGTCGGCGATGCGGAAGCTGATGATGCCCAGACGCGGGTCGGCGGCGAACGCCTCACGGCACAGCTCGGCGGTGTCGTGGCCGGCGAGCAGCCCGTCGTCGTCGAGGAACATCAGGATGTCCACGTCGCGTCCGGCCGGGCCGAAGGCCTCGATGCCGGCGTTGCGCCCGCCGGGGATGCCGAGGTTCTCCGGCAGCTCGACGGTGCGCACCCCTTCGGGGACGTCGGGCACGGGCGAGCCGTTGCCGACGACGACGACCTCGACCGGGTCGCCCTCCTGCTTGGCGACCGAGTCGAGCAGGGCGCGCAGCTCGTCGGGGCGGTTGCCCATGGTGATGATGACGGCCCCGACCTTCAAGGCGCTCACCTCAGCCTGCTCGACGCGAGGATCGACACCAGGTGCAGCACGGTCTGCAGCATCGCGATGCCGGCCAGGACGGCGGTGCCGACGCGGGTGAAGAACAGGTCGCCGTGGATCTGGTCGGCGATCGCCAGGACCAGGATCAGCAGGGACGCCTCGATGCCGAGGATCAGGCGGTGGAACTTCAGCGCGGCGGCAGCCTTGCGGGCCAGCGCCATGCCGGAGGAGCGCGGCTCGGCGGCGGCCTCCTTCACCGGGGGCAGCCCGCCCTGGTGGCGGGCGACGCCGACCAGGTCGGTCTCGGCCTTCACCAGGATCGCGCCGAGCGCGGCGAGGGTGCCGAGGAAGGCCCACAGCCAGTCGATCCGCCCGGAGCCCCACAGGTCGGCGGCGCGCAGACCGAGTCCGACCAGCACGGCCGCGTCGCACAGGTAGGCGCCGACCCGGTCGAGGTAGACCCCGCCGAGCGAGAACTGCTTGCGCCAGCGGGCGATCTCGCCGTCGACGCAGTCCAGCAGCAGGTACAGCTGGACCATGACCACGCCGAGCACGGCGCCCCAGATCCCAGGCACCAGCAGGGCGGGCGCCGCGAGGACACCGCAGACGGTCATCAGGTACGTGAGCTGGTTGGGGGTGACCCTGGTGTCCACCAGGTAGCGGTCGACCCGCAGGGACACCTCGCGCATGTAGAGGCGTCCCATCCAGTGCTCACCGCTGCGCCGGTCCTTGACCCCTTCGGGGTGCACGACCGGACGGAGTTCAGCTACCGATGGCCTTGACATAGTCGGCGTAGATGTCCTTGATCTGGTCGGTCTTCAGGTCGAGGTGTTCGAGGATGGTGTAGCGGCCGGGGCGGGTCTCCGGGGCGAACTCGACGGCCCGGACGAACTCGTCGACCGTGAAGCCGATCTCCTCCGGCCGCACCGGCAGCCCGTGGCGGCGCAGCACCGCGGCCATGTTCGCCGACTCCTCGTGCGCCCCGCGCAGATACATCGCGAAGGCGGCGCCGATGCCGACCTGCTCGCCGTGGGCCGCGGCCCGCTGCGGGAAGAGCAGGTCGAACGCGTGGTTGATCTCGTGGCAGGCGCCGGAGGAGGGGCGGGAGTCGCCGGAGACCGACATGGCGATGCCGGTGAGGACCAGCGCCTCGGCCAGGACCTGGAGGAAGTCGTCGTCGCTCGCGCCGCCGGGGTGGCGGAGCACCGCCTCGCCGGCCTGGCGGGCCATGGCGGCGGCCAGACCGTCGATCTTCTCGCCGTTGACCCGGTGGGACAGCTCCCAGTCGGCGACCGCGGAGATGTTGCTGATGGCGTCGCCGATGCCGG
>NZ_BAAAGU010000100.1:0-12888 GCF_039524635.1 Streptomyces thermocarboxydovorans
CCAACCGATGATCACGCGGTGGCCGTACCCGTTCCCAGCCGGGTCCCGCGACAAGATCGCGAAGTCAGACTGGAGTACTAGCCGCTTCTCCCGGTTCCTTCGATATGGAGACGCCGACCGCCCCGTTCGTCCCCGCGGTCCCGGAAGGGGGAGCCCCCCGACGCGGGCAGCGACCTGAACTCCAGGGCCCGCTTATCGGCTGGTCGCCGTATCCATATCCCCATGCAAGGAGGCTGTCCGTGCCGTCTACGGAAATGACTGTTGGCGATCTCATCGATCTGCTGTCCGCCTGCGACCGCGACGCTCCGGTCCGGCAGGCGATCAACCCGTTCTTCCCGATGGAGCATCGCCTCGACCAGGTCCTCCAGTCCGTGGACGCGACCGGGCAGACGGTCGTCCATCTCGCCGAGAGCAGCGATGAGCACAGCCAGCTCGGTGCCCTGCCGCCCGAGGTAGCCGTGACGCTGGACTGGCAGTCTCCTGTCCAGCCACCGCGTCGCCCCCGCCGCACCGCTCGCGGCGGCCAGTAGATCCTCATCATCCTTGGAGGTCCCCTGAATCCCGACTTCCCCCTCGACCCCGCCGCACCCGATCGAACCCAGGCCGCGTACTGGGTCGGCCCCCGCCACCTGGCAGGTGACGACGGACGCCTCTACGACACCGTCGCCGACACCCTCACCGGCCTTGGCTGGACGAGCCTGACGATGGTCCGCGGCCGGCAAGAGCCGGACGAGACACCGGAAGACCGGCAGGTCGTACGCAGCACCGTCCTGCACATCAGCCCCGACACCCTCCGATGGGCCCAGTGGGTCCTGGCGGACGAGCCGTTCCTGCTGGGGGGCCTGCCAGTTGCCTGGCACGTGTCGGCTCGCACGAACTCGGCCAGTCCGCTCGCGCAGTGGTCCGCGTACTTCACCCCCGACGTCCCCGGAGAGGCCGTCGTCGACTTCCTCGTCGCACTCGACGCACGGGAGTTCCCGGCCGAGGAGTTCGGCGGGACCGAGCTGGTCCTCGACGCCGTCACTACTCACGGCTGGCTCCTCAACATCGACCAGCCCCGTGCGGGAGCGTTGGACGCGACCTTCACGTCCCACATCAGCTACGGCACGGTGCCGGCCCTCATTCAGGACGCCGACCCGCGCACCCTGACCGACAACACCGGGACGGGCCTGGACGGGTGGCAGGCATGGGCCGAGCCGGTGCTCGGCGCACGATGCCTGTGGGCGGCGTCCTTCAGCTCCAGCGTCCCGAACGACCTGGTTGCCGCCTTCGCACGCTCGATCAGCTCCACCGCACCGGTCCTGCGCCGGGTGCTCCCCGCGAGCACCGAAGACCGGCTCCTGCGCGCCCCGGCCATCTGACGCCACGCGTCCTGATCGTCACAAGGAGAAATGAGGTCGGGGCCCTTGTGCGGCATCGACTGGTCGGAGCCCTCAATGGGGCATGTGCCCAGCCGCCTTCCGTGTGCTATCGAAAGGCCCGGACACCTTCGAGGGGTGTCCGGGCCTTTCCGCACACCCGTCACTTGACTTGCGCTCATCAAGAACGCCAGAGAGACGAATAATGCACCGCACGGGTATGGGTTGGCGCCGTAGGCTGCCCTGTTCGCCCACGAAGGCACGGGAGTTGAGAGAATGAGCGAAGCCGAGAACGCGTGGCGGCCAACCGAGCACGGAGCCAACATCGGACACTCGTCTGCCGTTATGGCCCACCGGAAGGTGGCTCTGGACGTTCACAGGCTTACCCGTGAACGCGATTCCTGCCGGGCCGTCATAGACGCTCCGTATACGGTGATGGCACTGCGCCACGTTTTGCGGGGCGTCGAGATGACACGCACACACGTGAAGACAGAAGCAGCTCGGCAGTTGGTCAGCGACGCCCTTGAGGCATTCGACCGTGCGGTGCCGGGCGGAAAACACGCCCGGGATGTAATCGAGCACTTCGACGAGTACGCCATGGGCGTTGGCAACCTGCAACAGCCCCAGGTGCGCAACTTCAGACAGCGGCAGCCGGACGATCAACTGTCTGAAGAATTCAGGCACCGTCTGGAGTGGGCCGGGACCGGTGACGAACGACGCCCCGTATACGTCGCCGGCCCCTACCGCATCGACATCCTGGCCGCGGAGGACGCCGCATTCCGGTTGATATGCGACACGTACGAGGCCCTACTGCTCGACGAAGGACGGCCTGTCCCACGCGGGTGGGCGTACGAGGTCCAGCGCGGCTCGCTGCGATGTGAATGAAGGGCCATGCGACGGTGCCCCGCCAGGAACGCGCGGGGCGGGACACCGAGCAGTGGGCGTTTCAGCGGCCTGCGGTTGCCTTGGTGAGGGCCTTGTCGAGGTGCCGGTCGACGAGAGCGGGCGAACCGGAAACGACCACGAGGACGTTCCCGTCGCGGATCGCGGTCTGCTTCACCACCCTGTCGTGTCCGCCGGCGGAGAAGGTCAGCAGCTGGCTCCACTGCTCCTCGCCGAGGTGGGGCGATGCCGTCTTCTGGGTGGCGATGTCAACGGCGGAGCCGCCGACGAGGATTTGGTACTCGGGGCACCCAGCCATGGCGTCGAAGACCTCGACCATGCCGTCGGACAGCTTGGCGGGCGTGTCGCTGTACAGCTCCTCCGAGATCTCGGAGTCGCTGTGGCCGGCGTAGGTGAAGGAGGTCTTCGCCTGGCGGGGGAAGTCGAGCGATCCTCCGGTGGCCGCCTCGCCGCCGAGGTCGGAGAGGGCAGGGCAGCCGAGAACGGTGACGTCGTCATGCCGTGCCGGGCGCTCGGCCTTGCGGGTGTAGCCGCTGCCCAGGTCGCTCTCGTCGAGCAGGCGGGCTGTGAGTGCGGCCGACGACAGTGGGGTGCTGTTCACCTCATTGACGGCCGGGCTGCCGGAGGCGGCGGAGGACGACGGTGCAGGAAGTGCCGCGCTGTGGGGCGAGCAGGCGGGCAGGGCGAGCAAGGCAACGGCGGTGATGCCGACGGCGGTGGTGGCGACGCGAACGCGCACGACTTGACCCCTTGGTTCTGGGAGAAGGTTGGGCAGTGGGGGCCAGTGGGCCCTGTGGGGTCGTAGGGGTATAGGGGTCAGTGGCCGAGGTGGCGCAGGCAGTCCTCGAACGTGGCGTGCGTGGCATCGACCGGCGCGGAGTTCCGGTTGTACCAGGCCGTGTCCAGGCGAGTCTCCTGTTGCTGGTGACCGGCGCGGCAGCGCAGCCAGATCTGATCTTGGGTGGAGATGATGATCCAGTCCCGGTACGCGCCGCACTCGGCACAGGTGACGACCTCGCCGTCCAGGACGAGGGGCCGCAGCCAGGGCATCATCCGGCCGGCGACCTGGTCGTGGCTCGGGACGCGCAGATCCGGCGGCAGGAAGTCGTCCACCTCGGCCACTGGCTCGGACAGCTGCACGCCAGGCGGTGGCATCGTAGGCGTGGGCAGGGGCATGCGCTGCCACATCTTCCACATCTCCTCGTGCCGGCGCTGCATCTCGATGTCGAACGCATCCGGCTTGCGGCGGCGTATCCGATCAAACACGCTGGCGTCCTCCTGCGTCTCGTCCTGCTCGCGTCTTGATCGTCCTCGAAGGCGTGTGACCTGTTCAACTCGCAAAGTCCACAGTCACGACCGGCCTCGCCGGGCGGTGGTCCGGCCCTGCGCCGCGCGTCCGGTGCGGCTGGTCAGGCGCTCCGTCCCGCGGTCGGCGGTCACGGCATTGCTGGTGTCGGCGGGCAGGTCGGCACTACGGCGCAGGCGCCACACCAGCACGTCGCTGACGGATTCTGCGGTGTCGAGTTCTCTGCGTACGGCGGCATCGGCGAGGAGCACGGTGGCGTTGTGGCCGGCGGCTTCGGCGTCGGCGAGGGTGGCTGCGAGCGCGTACCAGCCGGGCTCGGCCAGGACCTGCTCCGCCAGCTCCGGCACAGCCTCACGCAGCACGGCCGTCTGCCGCTGCAGGAGAGGGTGGCCCAGGCGCCGGCCGCGCTGGTAGAGGGCGCCCAGCGGCTGGGCGGCGGCGGCCTGGTAGGCGGCACGAAGGTGTTCGGCGGCTTGACGGGCGGCGGCGGCCTGCTGAGCGTGGCCCTTCTTCGCGTGCCAGTGCATCGCCGCGGTGACGAGGAAGAACAACATGTCGATCGCCATCGCGGTGGTCGCCCCGTCCTCCCCGCGGCCGAGCGCGGGCCCGCTGAGGACCAGGTCGCGGGCGGCCTGCCGCAGCGCCCGGTCGTGGCCGCGCTCAGCCCGCACGTGCGAACGGGAGGCCCGCTCGAAGGCGACGGCGGCCCCGCGCAGTTGGGTTCGGGTGTGGGCGGCGGAGGTCTTGGCGAGCGCGTCCAGGACCTCGCCGGCCGAGGCGATGTGAGCGGCGGCGACCGCGTCGTCGCCTTCCTCGATGACGATCAGTGCCTGCCATGCCGCGGAGGCAGTGCCGCGGCGCGCGGTGGACGGGGCGCTGGGCGCCGTGCGTGACGGCGCAGCGACTGAACCGCTGGCCTGGTCGTCGGCGGACCAGCGTTCGCGGATGCGGGGCAGCGACAGGTCCGGGGCAAGTTTGGATCCCGAGTAGAAGATGGGTTCGCCGTCCTTGTTGCGGTCGTCGGGCAGCGCGACGGTGTACCCCAGCAGGTCACCGGAGGGCGCGATCCGCCGCCGGATGAGCAGGCCGGCAGCGGCGAGCCGGTCGAAGAACTCCCTCTCGCCGGTGGCTCCGGCCACGGCACGGCGAACGGTTTCACGCAGTTCTTCGCGCGGGGTGCGTTCCCGCTGCTGCCGTTCGGCCTTGTGGCGCTCGGCGCTGGTCGGCCGCTGGGCGGCGGTGCCGTCCCCGGTGTTGAGCCGCTTGAGGCCGTACTCGGCTTCCATCAGACGGGCTTCGGTCTGAGCGCGTCCCGCGTCGTTGTTCAGGCGGGGCCTACGGCCGTCCTCCCGGACGAGGGTGGCGATGATGTGGATGTGGTCGTCGGCGTGGCGGATGGCCGCCCAGCGGCAGGCGGCGGCGTCGCCGTCGGGCGCGATGCCGGTGGCCGCGACCATGCGCCGGGCGATCTCGCCCCACTGCTCGTCGGAGAGTACGGGGTCCTCTGGCGCGGCACGCACCGACAGATGCCACACATGCTTGGCCGGGCGACGGCTGGAGGCGAGGGCTTCGACCGGCTGGTCGAGGAGCTTCTGCAACTCCGTGTACGTCGCCTGCGGGTCGCGGCCGGGGTCTGGCGCCAGGCTGTCCCAGGCGGCCACGAGGTGCGGGTCGACGTGTTCCTCGTGCGTGCCCGGCCCGTACAGGTAGTACAGCAGCCCGATAGTGCGTGTCCCGCGCTTGTGGACTCTGGGGATCATGCGACGTGGTTCTCGGTGTCCAGGTAGTGCTGGGTGAAGGTCTCCACCCGCTTGGCGGCGCGGTGGACGGCGTCGAGGACGGCTCGGGTGTGCGGGACGTCGGCGCCGGCGTTGGTGGCCTTGGCCACCTGGTTGAGGTTGTTGCCGATCTGGCCGAGGTGCCGGCGTACGGCGAACAGCTCGTTCAGCACTTCTCGTTCGGTGGCGATCTCGGCAGCGGTGCGGTCGAGGTCACGGGCGGCTTTGAGGGCGGCGTGGGCGAGGAAGCCGGCGACGCTCATGCGGCAGGCGGACGCGGCGCGGACGAGGAGCTGGTACTCGTCGTCGTTCATACGGCAGCTGGGCTGACGCATGCGCTTGTGCTCGTCACGCAGGCGCTCGCGCTGGCGCACGTGTGGCTTCGGCGGCGCGGCGTGCTCGCAGTACGCGGTGTGGCACGTGTGTGGCAGTCCCCCTTCTGGATGCGGTCCGCCCTCGGTCGCATCCTGGTGGACCGGCACCTCCCGGTGCCGGTCCGCTCCCGCCACTCCAGGGGCGGGGGAGGCAAGAGCATTGCTCCCGACGGGAGCAATGCTCTTGCGATAACTTGCTCGCCCCCAGACCGAGTTGGGGTCCCGAGCAGGATCCGGGGTGGCGCTGTTCTCGTTCGGGTTCGTCATCGGCTGTCGGGCCTCGCCGTACGGAGCTGCCGCTGGATGGTGGCGGCCAGATCGATAACGGAGGCCGGTCCGTGCAGGAGCTGGACCGGCCCGTTCGGCACCTGCTGGACGAGCCACTGGCCGGTCGGGACGGGCACCATGGCGTAGACGAGGTGCCGGCGGACCAGGACGGTGGCCCACGCAGCCGCCTCGGTGGCCATGTGCCGCGACGGAGGGATGGGGTGGGAAACCACGGGATGCCTCTCGGTACGGGGGGGCCCGGGGTGCGCCGGGCCACCAAAGGGGGACAGGGGGAGTGACCTGCTGGATTGCAGGGTCAGCCGCACTCGGGGCAGCGTCCGACGTGGCCGCTGAGCGCCCGGGCCATCCGCGCCTTCGTTGAAGCGGCGTACGTCGAGCTGGCCTTCGCCGACGGCTTGCCGGCATGCCGCCTGGAGTGGGCGCTCAGATAGCCGATCTCCCGCTCGTACTCCTCACGGAGGGCGGCGAACTGCGGGCAGGTCCTCATCGTGTGGTGCTCCTTGTCGTCGTGTTGCTGTCTGGACTGCGCAGGGCCGCCAGGACCAGGCTGAGTCGGTCGTTTCGGCCGCCGGGGAGCTTCTCGCGGCGGATGATCTCCCTGAGCTGGACCCGAGTCACGGCCGCGTTGCCGTCCCGTTCCAGCAGCGCGGGCACGTGGGGGCGGATCAGCTCAACCAGCTGGTCGATGTCCTGCTCCCGCTCACGCGCCGGACGCTGAGCCTGCGGGCCGCGGGACCGGCCACTGCGCTTGCCCTTCCCCTTTGCCTTAGGCGCCGGCGTCCGGCGCAGGGGAACCTGGTGTCCCCGGTCCCCGGTGGTGTCGGTCCCCGTGTCGTTCGGTCCCCGGTCCCCGGTCGTGTCGGTCCCCGACTCGTCGGTCCCTGGTCCCCGGTGCCATTCAGGGCGTTGTGCAGGCACTTCATCGACCGGGAGGCCGGTCCCCGAGCGGCTCTCGTACTCCTCACCGGGCTCCGGGTTCACTGCCTTGGTCCCCGGCTCGTGGGTCCCGTGACTCGACGATGACCGGTCCTCGGTCCCCGCTTCCCGGTCCTCGGTCCCGTCGTGCCGCTTGGCGTTCTCGCTGTCTGGTCCCCGTTGAGGTTGCAGTCCCCGGTCCCCGTTCCGAGTCACGACGATGTGGGGACCGTCGTTGGCCGAGATGCTCTCGGTGCTTGCGGCGCGGACCGTGGTCGCCATCTCGCCGGAGCGAGGTGGGGACCATGGGGAGGGCAGCGGGACGGTGGCGAGTGCGAGCGCGTGTCGGCGGGCGGCAAGCTGGGCCAGCAGCTCGGCTCGCTGGGCCGGGTCGGTGCCGACCGAGGCCCGGCCGATCGCTATCGACAGCCGCCGGGTCAGGCGCCGACCCCGTCGACTCTGCCGCTGCTCGGCTGTGAGTTCAGCGAGCCGGGTGGCGAGGGCCACGGCGCGGGCGGTGGCGCGGTCACGAGTGATCTGCGCGGCGTCGCGGTCCCGGGCGGCGATGCCAAGTCGGGACAGCAGTCGCTCACGTGCTTCTCGCCCGAGAGTGGCGATCAGGCCGTGAGAGGCGGCACCAGGGGTGCGCAGGCGCAGCTCGATGCCCATGGCCAGGTGCCAGAGCATCGCCGCCATCACCGGTCCGACGAAGGCGCGGACAGTGCCTCCTACGGGACCGCTCTCGGCGTAAGCGGGGATCACCTGTACTCCGGTGATGAGCCACACCAAGGTGCCCGGCAGCCCCGGGGCGCCTTGAGTGTTCAAGTTCTGCCGGGCCATCAGGGCGGTGGCGAACAGCCCCAGTTCCGCGGCGGCGAACATGCTGGCGCGTTCGGCCGTGCCGGCGATGTTGAGATAGTCGGCGGCGAAGCGCCAGCTGGTGTCGGCGCTGTAGGCGGTGCAGCCGAGCGCGGCCAGGGCGGCGACCACGACCGCGGCATTGCCGAGTCGATTCTGCGGGTTCTGTGCCCGTCGCCGGAACGCCCAGCCGACCAGGGCCAGGGCCAGCGCGGCGGCCGGGACGCCTAGGGCGAGCAGGTGGGAGAGGTCGGGGCTCGCACCGAGGGACAGGGAAGGGTGGGTCATGCGGCCTTTCCGAGAGGGGCGTGCGCCGAGGCCGGCGCCACCGGGCAGGTAACGGGGTGCTGGGTGGCGGGTCGGGCGGACGCAGGTCGGCTGGCCTTGCCGGGTGCGGCCTTCCTCATTGCGCCCTTGCGCCGAGGTACGCCGAGGGCGCGGTCGCGGTCGAAGACCTTGTTGGCGGCCTGCCGCAGCAGGTCCCGGGCGTGCTTGGTGCCGATCTGCAGAGCGACGGCGAGCCGGTCGGGGCGCCATCCGCGGACATAGGCGTGGTCGATGACGACCTGCCGCTCGGCCTCGGTGAGGTGGACGTCGCGGCCGTTGAAGAAGGCGACCACGCGGCTGTAGTCGAGGCGATGGGGCAGTCCCTTGTGCCAGGGTTCGCGTTCTTCAGCGGTCAGCCCGCCCCAGACGCCCTCCTTGAGGTCGTTCTCCAAGGCGTAGTTAAGGCAGTCGCGGCGCACGGGGCACAAGGCACAGAGTTCCTTCGCGTCGGCGATGGCCTCGTAGTCCCGGGGCAGGGGAAAGAAGGTGGCGTCGGCGTCCTCGGGGTCCATGCCGTGGCAGGCGCCGTGGGGCTGCCAGCTGGTGTCGCCGATGCCGCGCAGGCCGGTGGCCGGCGTGGTCTGGGTGGTGATGTGGCGCAAAGTGGTCTCCGGTGTGCTGCCGCGTCGACCAACAGCAGGTCGGCGGTGGGTGGACGCGGCGTCGGGCGCCTGCTGCGGCGCGCGACAGGGGCGCCGCAGCAGAGGTGGGACGGTGGTGTTGCGCGGGTGCACCGGACGGTGCACCGTCGTGCGGGCCGGTCAGGCCATCGCCGCGTGCTTGGCGGCGGCGAGGTCCAGGCGGCAGTGATGCGGAGTGGCCCGCGGGGCGCTACCGCGTGCGAAGCCGTCGGGGTCGACGCGCCGGCGGCGGCACGGCTGGCCGACCGGTGCCTCGCACCAATCGCAGCGCACCGAGAGCGCGTCGGGCTGGCCCTGGGCGAGGGCTGCCTCGCGGGCAGCGCGGGCGCGACGGAAGGGCGCGAGGGCAGCCCTGGCCTCCGACGGGATACACGAGCCGACCTCCTTCAGCCGGGCTTCCAACCTCGGGCTGACACGGCTTGCGGCCAGCTGCCGGTACATCACCGGCTGGGCGGAGCCGGTGGCGACCGCACGGCGGATGCCGACCAACTCAGCGGTCCATGCCGCTTGGTCGTCGGGGTCGGCCGACGGGGTGGGGTCGGTGTGCCGGTGCAGGCGGTCGCGCTTGTAGCTCTCCCACGGGCGGGCGATGTCCGCGGGCAGGATCTGGTACGGCGAGACGCGGATGTGGCGGCGGGCGACGACGCAGGCGTCCCAGCCGTGCGGCGTGGCCAGCGGTACCTCGTCCAGCAGCTCGTGCCACTGGGCGAGCTGGTCGCGGGCCTCGCCCTGGTCGGTGCGGATGGTGCGCGGGTCGAGTCGGCCGATGTAGGCCAGCAGGGCGGCAGTTTCGCGGCGGTCCATGGGCTTACTCCGTTCCGGTCGGCGTCGGCTCGTTGAGGGCGGCGAGAAGGGCGGCGGTGTGGGCCTCGGCGCGGGTCATGCCGCCCGTCGGGGCGTGTCCGCTGCCGGGTATGGCGTAGAGCTTCGGGCGGGCCGGAGCGTGCTCCCGGGCGATCCAGGAGCGCCAGTCGGCAGCCCAGGCAGCGGGCGGTCGGGGGGTGTGCCCGGCGCGGTGGGCGCGCCACTTCGCGTCGGCTGCTCGCAGGCCCTCCTCGCCGAGGCGGTCGAGGTGGCCTTGTTGGCGGGCCCAGGCGTGGCTGGCTGGGTCGACCTGCCAGTCAGCAGCCGAGGTGACGGCAGCACCACTACTGCTGCCATTCCGGTTCAACTTAGGTTCTCTACGGTTCTGTGTGTCGGATTCCGTACCGTGCTGGGGTCGGATTCCGGCACGTCGGGGGGTTGGAATCCGACGCGAGGGGCCGGATTCCGTACCGGCCGGATTCCGGCGGGAGGGGCCAGATTCCGCACCCTTCTTGGGCCAGATCCCGTACCGCCGCAGGCCCTTCTCGGCCTCCTCGTCCAGCTTGGGCACCGGATCGGAGTCGGTCGGTGGGTCGACGTACGCCTCCGGGTCCTCGCGTCGAGCGTCGGCGACCTTCGCCAGCCACGCGGCAGCCCGGGGCAGCCGGTACACCGTGGTCCGTTGCGGGCCCTCCAGGTGCCCCAGCACCCGCAGCTCGCCGCTCTTGTCGAGCGCGACCAGCGCGTCCCGCACCGCCGTCCGGCTGGCGTTCGTTCTCTCCACCAGACTCGTCAGCGAGGCCCAGGCGACGCACTTGTCGTCGGCGACCCGGTCGGCGATCGACAGCAGGACCAGCCGCGCGGTGCCCCGGCTGGAGCTGTGCTCCCACACCCACTCACGTGCGTTGACGCTCATCGGACACCCCCGGCCGCGACGCCCGGCCGGCTGTTCGCCGACGCTGGGCTGGCGTGCAGCGTGCCCAAGCGATGCGACGCCAGGACGAGGGTGGATGCCGTGCAGGCCGGATGACTGGGCCTTTTGCGTATGGCGGGCGGCATGGAAGAATCCCCTTTGCAGTGTTGCCACGCTGAAGCGCCCGTCGGAAAGGGATCAGCGTGGTGATGGTGGGCAATCTCCGCCCTCTCGGGCCTAGCCGGGCCAGATCGGGGCGGTACGTGCCGCTACGCGTTCGGCGTCCAGGAGTAGCCGCTCCTGGGCGCCGTCGCTGTATACGGACCTGCGCGAGTCGTTGGGTTCCTGACCTCCTCCTCACGCTCTCTGGCCCCCAGGCGGGGTGCCCGGGGGACGACGAACATACGCACGGACCCGTGTCAAGATCCAGAGTTGGCTCTAAAACTCTGTACTAGTCGCAGAGAGTGATGGGGTCGCACGTCAGGTCGGCTGGTGGCGATCGGCCAAGCACTGCTGAGCCGCCGTGGTGCGGCTGCCGCGATTACCCGCAACGCCTGTAGACGCGGCAGTGCAATTCGAGGCACTAAAATCTGCGTCGATAATATTGCGTCAATTTCGGCGCATGCGTTCGCCTTCGGAGTGTCGAATGACGAACCACTAATCGTCGCGCTGCGAGTACTGCTATCCGGCCGTGTGGTCCTCGACGGATGTTCCAGCTGGCATCGATGTCGGCAGGCAACCGACTAAGTGGTGGGCGCAGGCCGAACGGTCCCAGCGTCCCGGCATGTTCCTCACTGCGAACCCCCTTGTGTCTCATGCCACATTGCTGGTCGGAACTGTTGGCCAGAGCGATTTAAGTCAAGCCCGTCCGAGCACGTCAACGGCAATCATTTGTCCAGTTTGTTACAGTACGTCGCTAGGGTTGCGTGGTAGTTGGTTCGTACCTACACTGCCGTAACTCGAGCCTGAGGTAAGGCAAATGCTTGCAACGGAGCCAACTGGATGCCCGGTCGTGAGTGTGGTCTAGACCGCCCACTGCTTCGCTCAACGAAAAGCGGCAACGTTTTGCCGATTTGCCGGCCGCCTGCATGAGTGGATCTTGAGTCGTGTCCGTTTGGGGCATGAACGTGCCACCATGTCGCGCCTCGTTTGTTCGACGTTGAACCATAGGGCCGTCTTTCATGGCGACCCACCCGGATCAAGATCACTTAGGGATTGCGTATGGTTCTTCCGGGAGGCGAAGGGTGGGCCCAGCGCATTCGCTGCCGCTTGGGTCCTTACGTGCGCCCGGAAAGAAGCGTCTCCTGATAGTCAAAGGCAGGATTTTCGTGGTCACGCAGGAACAAAAGCCCAGCGGCAATGACGCTCTGGAAGAGGAGATTTCGGAGCGCGGTGACAGCGGACAGCAATTGGCCGGCCACTACATGGGCTTCGGTGCCCTCCTGCGCAGGTGGCGCAAAGCGGCAGGGGTAACGCAGTACCGGACGGCCAGGGCTCTGGGCATGAGTGAGCGCACGTATCGCAAGATCGAACGTGGCGCGATGCCACCCCGGCTGTCCCGCACGCAGTGCGAGGCCCTCTCCGAGCTACTTCGGCTGGACCGCGACGAGCGCCACGCTCTGCTGCTCTACAACGTCGGCTCGATGCTCGTTCCGCCGAGCGGGTCCGGCCAGCCGGAGCTGCAACAGGCTTTGCGTCTGCTCATCGACCGGCAGATGCCCAGCCCCGCGTACTTGTGTGACCAGCACTGGAACATTCTGGCCTTCAATACGGCCATGGCGGAGTGGTGGCCGTGGGTGATGGAGCCGGGCGCGAATCTCATCCGGTGGGCTCTGACGACGCCGGAGGCCCGCGCCCAGTACCAGGACTGGGACAAACACGCCTCGGCGTATGTGAAGATCCTCAAGTTCGCTCAGGCCACCAGGCCGAATGATGCCGAGCTGCGCCGGCTGATCGAGGACGTCAAGAAGGACCCCGACGTGCGGCACGTCTGGGAGACCGAGCACGACATGGGGGAGACCCGCGATGGCCATGTCTTCCGGATGAACGTGCCGACGCTGGACTGGGAGACGATCGAGGTCGTCAGCCACGTCCTCTATCCGGCGTCGATGCCCGACTGTCGCTTTGTCGTGATCACCTGGATCGAAGGCCACGGCGACGACGAGCGCGACGCGCTCGGCGGCGTCCGCGACGCTTGGGCAACCATGACCGCGAACGAAAACGACGTGGCGACGGCACAGCGGCACGCGCAGAACCGCGCGGCCGAGGACGCCGCCACCCGCTGGCGAAGGGAAGCGGCAACCCTCGCGGCCCGCATGGTTGTCGCCACTGCAGACGAAGCAGCAGCACTAGGGTCCGTCTTCAAAGATCGCTAGATGGTGGATCATGGTGGTGTGGTACGTCGTCATGAACTCACCGACCAA
>NZ_BAAAGU010000101.1:0-12487 GCF_039524635.1 Streptomyces thermocarboxydovorans
CCCATGGCGGCCGCCGCCGTCTCCGCGGCCCCGGGCGCCCTGCGCAGCAGTCCGGGCGCGCCGAGCGCGAGGACGGCGGAGGCCGCCCGTCCCGGCCGTACGTCCACGAGGTTGACGAAGTGGGCGGCGCCCGCGATCACCACCCCGGCGAGCAACCCGTCGAGCGGCCGCCGTTTCAGCGCCATTCCGGCGGCGAGGCCCGCCGCCGAGATGCCGAACAGCTTCACCGCGCCGCTGGTCACCTCGCCGTCGCGCAGCGCCCCGAGATGCGCCCGGAAGCCGCGCCGGGGATCCCCGGCCCCGGCGATGTCGTCGACGGCGCCGCACAGCCCGGCGACGGCGACGGCCGCTCCGGCAGCTCGGCTCACCCGGCCTGCTCCGGCGGCGGCCGCGAGCGCCGCGGCCGCCCCGGCGGTCAACTCCACGGTCCGCCCGGCGTGGTTGGTCCGCTGCCACCACGCCCGCCCTCCGGGCCCCGTGGCGCCGATCGCCGTCTGTGCGGCGGCGGTGAGGGCTGCGGCGCGGGCGAAGGAGGCGGCTCTGCACGGGCGTTGGGCGGTCACGCCCGCCAGGCTACGGAGCACCGGCCGGCCGGGCTGCGGAGCACCGACTCATCGGACTGCGGAGCACCGGCCCGCCAGGCTGCGGAGCACCGACCCATCGGACTGCGGAGCACCGGCCCGCCGGCTCACGGACCGCCGGTCAGAGATCCGCGCGGGCCGTCGCCAGCAGTTCCTCGGCGTGGGCGCGGGCCGTCGCGGAGTCCTCCTGGCCGGCCAGCATCCGAGACAACTCCCGGATCCGCTCCTCGCCTTCGAGCACCTTCACCCCGGAGCGGGTGACCGACCCGTCGTCGGTCTTCTCCACCAGCAGCTGCCGGTCGGCGAACGCCGCCACCTGCGGCAGATGCGTGACCACCACGACCTGCGCGGTCTTCGCCAGCCGCGCCAGACGCCGCCCGATCTCCACGGCCGCCTTGCCGCCGACGCCCGCGTCGACCTCGTCGAAGAGATACGTCGGCACCGGGTCGGTGCCGGCGAAGACCACCTCCACCGCGAGCATCACCCGGGACAGCTCACCGCCGGAGGCGCCCTTGGCGATCGGCCGGGCCGGGGCTCCCGGGTGCGGGGCGAGCAGCAGCTCCACCTCGTCCACGCCGGACGGGCCGTAGGCCACGGTGCGTCCGTTCACCTCGACGCCGTCCGGGTCCTCGGTCTGCCGGATGTCGAACGACACGCGGGCGTGCGGCATGGCGAGCGAGGCCAGCTCCTCGGTCACGGCCGCCGCGAACCGCTCGGCCGCCTCGGCCCGCGCCTGCGACAGCGTCTGCGCCAGACCGCCGAGTTCGGCGCGCAGCGCGTCCCGCTCGGCCGTCAGCTCCTCGATCCGCTCGTCGTCGCCGTCCAGTTCGGTCAGCCGTGCGGCGCTCTGCTCGGCCCAGGCCAGCACGGCGGCGATGTCCTCGCCGTACTTGCGGGTCAGCCCGGTGAGCGCGGCGCGCCGCTCCTCGACCGCGGCGAGCCGCAGCGGGTCGGCGTCCAGGTCGTCGGCGTACCCGGCCAGCTCACCGGCCACGTCGCGCAGCAGAATGCCGATCTCGCCGATCCGGTCGGTGAGCGCGGCCAGCGCCGGGTCGTGCGCCCGGACGGCCTCCAGGGCCCGCTGGGCGCCCGCGACGAGCGTCCCCGCGTCCACGCCCTCGGGGTCCTCCGGATTGCCCGCGAGGGCGGCGTGCGCGGCCGCCGCGGCCGACGCCAGCGCCTCGGCGTGCCCCAGCCGCTCGGCCTCCTCCGCCAGCTCCACGTCCTCGCCGGCGCGCGGTTCGACGGCGGCGATCTCCTCCAGCCCGAAGCGCAGCATGTCCGCCTCCTGGGCCCGCTCGCGCGCACGGGTGGTGATCTCCTCCAGCTCCGCGGAGACGGCCCGCAGCCGCTTGTACGCCTCGGTGTACTTGGCGAGCGGCACGGCGACCGCGTCACCGGCGTACCGGTCGAGCGCCTGCCGCTGCCGGGAGAGCTTCAGCAGCCCCTGCTGGTCGGTCTGCCCGTGCACGGCGACGAGTTCGTCGGCGAGTTCGGACAGCAGCCCCACCGGCACGCTGCGCCCGCCCAGATGGGCCCGGGAGCGTCCCTCGGCGGAAACGGTACGGCTGATCAGCAGGGCCCCGTCGTCGAGCTCGGCCCCGGCCTCCTGGGCCCGGACGACCGCCGGGGCGTCCTCGGGCACGGAGATCCGCCCCTCGACGACGGCGTTGCGCGCCCCGATCCGTACCAGGCCCGCGTCCGCGCGTCCGCCCAGCAGCAGGCCGAGGCTGGTGACCACCATGGTCTTGCCCGCGCCCGTCTCACCAGTGACGGCGGTGAAGCCGGGCGACAGCTCGACCACAGCGTCGTCGATCACTCCGAGCGACCGTATCCGCATCTCCTCCAACACGGGAAAGACCATACGAGGTCCGGCAGGAGAAGTGCGACCGCCCCACCTTTGTCACCCAGGGGAGTGGCCCGGCCCCGCAGGGGCACCGGATCCCGGGCGCCCGGCGGGCCAGGACACCGGCCCGGTGCGACTCCGGCCTGGGAGGCAACGGCCTGGTGCGGCACCGTCCTAGTGCGGGGCCCCGCGCCATCCGGAGACCGGCAGCGCGAACTTCGCCACCAGACGGTCGGTGAACGAGGCGTGGTGCAGCCGCGCCAGCCGCACCGGCACCGCTCCCCGGCGCACCTCCACCCGGGCCCCGGCCGGCAGCTCCACCGTGCGCCGCCCGTCGCACCACAGCACCCCGGGCGGGACGTGCGGCAGCACCTCCACGGCCAGCACCGAGTCGGGCGAGGTCACCAGCGGCTTGGCGAACAGCGCGTGCGCCGAGATGGGCACCATCAGGAGGGCCTCCACCTCGGGCCACACCACCGGGCCGCCCGCGGAGAACGCGTAGGCGGTGGAGCCGGTGGGCGTGGCGCAGACGATGCCGTCGCACCCGAACCCGGTGACCGGCCGCCCGTCGATCTCCAGCACGACCTCCAGCATCCGCTCCGCGGACACCTTCTGCACGGCCGCCTCGTTCAGCGCCCAGTCGGTGTGCACGATGTCGCCGTTGCGGTGCACCACCACGTCGATGGTCATCCGCTCCTCGACCTCGTAGGCCCGGTTCACCACCCGGTCCACGACCTTGTCGAGGTCGTCCCGCTCGGCCTCCGCCAGGAACCCCACCCGGCCGAGGTTGACGCCGAGCATCGGCACCCCGGAGGCCCGCGCGAACTCCGCGCCGCGCAGCAGCGTGCCGTCACCGCCGAGGACGATCAGCAGCTCGCAGTCGTCGAGGCACTGCGGGGTGGCCTCCTTGACCGTCTCCACCTCGTCCGGCAGTGGCAGGTCCTGCGCCTCGGCCTCCAGCACCCGCACCCCGAGCCCGGAGCGCAGCAGCCCCTTGACCACGAGCTCGGCGCTGCGGATGGCCGCGGGCCGCCCCGTGTGGGCCAGCAGGAAAACAGTTCGAGCTCGGTTCTGTGTCAACGCGGCCCCTCCGCCACAGCACGGTCAACATCGGCCGGGTCCAGTTCCGGAGCCCCGGCCCGCAGCCACAGGAAATATTCGACATTGCCGGAAGGTCCGGGCAGCGGGCTGGCGGTGACTCCCTTCACGCCGAGCCCCAGCTCCCACGCCTTCTCGGCCACACCCTTCACGGCCTCGGCCCGCAGCTGCGGGCTGCGCACCACGCCTCCGCTGCCGAGGCGCTCCTTGCCCACCTCGAACTGCGGCTTGACCATCATCACCAGATCGGCGTCCGGGTTCACGCACCGCTTCAGGGCGGGCAGCACCAGCCCGAGCGGGATGAAGGACAGATCCCCCACGACAAGGTCCACAGGCTCCCCATCGATCGCATCGAGCGTCAACTCCCGTACGTTCGTACGGTCCTTGACGGTGACGCGTTCATCGCTCCGCAGAGACCACGCAAGTTGTCCGTATCCGACGTCCACGGCGACCACGTGCGCGGCGCCCGCGCGCAGCAGCACGTCGGTGAAGCCGCCGGTGGACGCCCCGGCGTCCAGGGCCCGCCGCCCCTTGACGACGAGCCCCTGCGGCACGAACACCTCGAGGGCGCCGGCGAGCTTGTGGCCGCCGCGCGAGACGTAGTCCGGGTCGTTCTCGTCCTGGGCGACGACGATCGCGGCGGCGGTCTCGACCTGCGTGGCGGGCTTGGTCGCGACGGCCTTGCCGACGGTGACCCGCCCGGCGGCGATCAGCTGGCTGGCGTGCTCGCGCGAGCGCGCGAGCTTCCGGCGGACCAGCTCCGCGTCGAGACGGCGGCGTGCGACTCCTGCCACGTTCGGTTCAGCTCCCCTGTCGGTGGTTCGTCGGAATGGCCGGGCGGCCCACGGGCCCCGGGTGCGGGGCGCCGGCCGGGTGCGCGGCGGGCGGCACCGGTCCCGGGCGGGTGTCGAGGGCGGTGAGCGCGTCGCGCAGCCCCCGGTGCACATCCTCGTACACCTCGAGGTGACCGTCCGTGGTGAGGTGGTCGGCGTCGGCCAGCCGTTGCAGGTGGGCGTCCACCTCGGCGTTGCCGGTGGGGGTACGGGGCACGCCGAGGGGCGCGGGACCGGCGGGCTCGTGCCGTGGCTCCGCCGCGGGCTCGTGCCGGGGTTCCGCCGCGGGCTCCTCGTGCTCCTCGTGCTCCTCGGGCGCTGCCGGGCCGTCGGGCGCCACGGGGTCCGCGGGCGCCGTCTGGCTGTCGGGACGTGCGTCGTTCATGCCCCGACGCTACCCCGAACGCCTGGGGTACCGTCGTGCGCGATGGCCACGATCGAGGAGTGCCGTGCCGCACTGGACAAGCTTTCGGACAGCATGCAGCGCGCCGAGGGCGACGTGCGCGCCGCCGCGGCGATGGACCGCTCGGTCAGCTGCCACATCACCGACCTGGACGTGACCTTCGCCGGCCGGCTCACCGGCGGCCGTATCGAGGTGCGCGACACGTACTCCGGCCCGCCCCGTGAGAAGGCGCAGATCCGGCTGGCGATGACGGGCGACGACCTGGTGGCGCTGGTCGACGGCGAGCTGCACTTCGCCCGCGCCTGGGCCTTGGGACGGGTGCGGCTGGAGGCGGGGCTGCGGGACCTGCTGCGACTGAGAAAGCTGCTCTGAGCCGGCGGCTTTACGCCCCGCCAGGTCATGCTCTGAGCCGGCGGCTTTACGCCCCGCCAGGTCATGCTCTGAGCCGGCGGCTTTACGCCCCGCCAGGTCAGGAGGCCGCCGCGGCGGCCCGCGCCTTGCGGGCGGCCGGCACGATCAGCGGGGTGCCGGTCTCCGGGTCGTCGATGACCTGGCAGCGCAGCCCGAAGACCTCCTGCACCAGCTCGGCGGTGACGATGTCCTTCGGGGCGCCCTCCGCGACGACCCTGCCCTCGCGCAGCGCGATCAGATGAGTGGCGTAGCGGGCGGCGTGGTTGAGGTCGTGCAGCACCGCGACCAGGGTGCGGCCCTGCTCCTCGTGGAGTTCCGCGCACAGGTCGAGGACGTCGATCTGGTGCTGGATGTCGAGGTAGGTGGTCGGCTCGTCGAGCAGCAGCAGCGGCGTCTGCTGGGCAAGGGCCATGGCGATCCACACCCGCTGCCGCTGGCCGCCGGAGAGTTCGTCGACATAGCGGTCGGCCAGCTCGGCGACCCCGGTCTGTGCCATGGACTCCTGCACCACCCGCTCGTCCTCGGCCGACCACTGGCGCAGGATGCCCTGGTGCGGGTAGCGGCCGCGGGCCACCAGGTCGGCGACGGTGATCCCGTCGGGCGCGATGGACGACTGGGGCAGCAGGCCGAGGGTGCGGGCGACCCTCTTGGCCGGCATCGACTGGATGAGCTGCCCGTCGAGCAGGACCCGCCCGTGGCTGGGCTTGAGCATCCTCGACAGCGCGCGCAGCAGCGTCGACTTGCCGCAGGCATTGGGACCGACGATGACGGTGAAGGAGTTGTCCGGTATCTCCACCGACAGCTGCTCGGCGATGACCCGCTGGTCGTAGGCGAGGGTGACGTTCTCGGCGGACAGGCGGTTCACGGTGCTCCTTGTGTTCTTCGGTCCGTTCAGTCCGCTGGGGGCGGGCGTGCGGGCGCTCATATCCGGCCCGCCCTGCGCTCGGCGACCAGCAGCCACAGCAGATAGGCGCCGCCGAGCACCCCGGTGACCACGCCCACGGGCAGCTGGCCGGCGCCGAAGACGCGCTGGGAGACGAAGTCGGCGGTGACCAGCAGGGCGGCGCCCATGCTCAGCGAGGCCAGCAGGTTGGGGCCGGGCGAGCGGGTCAGGCGCCGGGCCAGCTGCGGCGCGGTCAGCGCGACGAAGCTGACCGGTCCGGCGGCGGCCGTCGCGGACGCGGTGAGCAGCACGGCCGAGATCATCAGCAGCATCCGCACCCGCTCCACCCGCACCCCGAGCGCGTAGGAGACGTCGTCGCCCATCTCCATCATCCTGAGGCCACGGGAGTTGGCGAGCACCAGCGGCACCAGGACGGCGCACAGCGCGAGCAGCGGCCACACCTGGTTCCAGTCCCGGCCGTCGAGGGACCCGGTCATCCACACCACCGCCTGGGCGGCGTCGATGATGTCGGACTTGGTGAGCAGATAGCCGTTGACCGCGGTGACGATCGCGGAGACGCCGATGCCGACCAGCACCAGCCGGTATCCGTGCACGCCCCGCTTCCAGGCCAGCAGGTAGATGGCGGCTCCGGTCACCAGTCCGCCGACGAGGGCGCCGAGAGTGATCTGCTCGCTGCTCGCCGAGAACAGCACGATCATGGTGAGCGCACCGGCGGTCGCGCCCTGGCTGAGGCCGAGGACGTCCGGGCTGCCCAGCGGATTGCGGGAGATGGCCTGGAACAGCGCACCGCCGAGCCCCAGCGAGGCCCCGACCAGCAGCCCCACCAGCACCCGGGGCAGCCGCAGTTCGTTGACGATGAACTCCTGCCCGGCGTCGCCCTGCCCGGCCAGGGTCCGCAGCACGTCGCCGGCCCCGATCGGGAAGTCGCCGGTGCCGATCAGCAGCACGCTCGCGGTGAGCGCGGCGAGCACCAGCAGGACCACGGCCGTGAGGGCGCGCACGTCCAGCCGGACCGAGAGCCCGCCGGGGGTGCGTATCGCGCGGTTGCTCTTCACAGCTGGGCCGTCCTCCGCCGTCGTACGAGAAGAATGAAGACCGGGCCGCCGATGATCGCGGTGACGATGCCGACCTGGAGCTCCGCTGGCCGGGCCACGATCCGGCCGATGACATCGGCCCCGAGCAGCAGCACCGGCGACAGGACCGCCGCATACGGCAGGATCCAGCGCTGGTCGGGCCCGGTGAAGGAGCGCACCACGTGCGGCACCATCAGACCGACGAAGATGATCGGCCCGCAGGCGGCGGTGGCGGCCCCGCACAGCACGGTCGCGGTCAGCATCGACAGCGCCCGGGTGCGGTTGAGGTTGGCGCCGAGGGCCTTGGCGGTGTCGTCGCCCATGGCCATGGCGTTCAGCGGCCGTGCCAGCAGCAGGGCAAGCGCTGAGCCGGCCAGCAGGAACGGAAGCACCTGCACGATGGTCGAGGTGTCGCCCGCGGCGAGCGAACCGACCGTCCAGAAGCGCATCTTCCCGAGCGCGGCGTCGTCCAGAATCATGATCGCCTGGAGGTAGCCGTAGAGCGCCGCGCTGATGGCGGTTCCGGCGAGCGCCAGCCGCACCGGGGTCGCGGCCCGGCTTCCGCCGAGGAACCACACCAGCGCGCCGACCGCCGCCGCCCCGCAGAACGCGAACCACACATAGCCCGACAGGGATGTGACGCCGAAGAAGGTGATCGCGGTGACGACGGCAGCGGAGGCGCCCGCGTTGATGCCGAGCAGTCCGGGGTCGGCCAGCGGATTGCGGGTCAGCGCCTGGAGCACCGCGCCCGCGAGCCCGAGCGCGGCGCCGACGAGCAGCCCCAGCAGGGTTCGTGACAACCGGTCGGCCACGACGGTGTCGCCGTAGGTGCCCGAGTCCTCGAACAGCCCGTGCCAGACCTGCCCCAGGGACAGGTCTTTCGCCCCGATGGCGATGCTCGCCCCGGCGACGCACACCAGCAGCACGACGGAGAGCAGCAGCCCGAAGGCACGTACCGCTCGCCGTCTGGGAAGCACGGAGGCTGTCTCCGCGCGCTGTTCAACGGGACTCTCGACCAACACGCAGTTAGGTTAGCCTACCCTGCCGACCTTTCCCGAGACACCGGTCACGCCGGACCCCGGGCGACCCGCCCCGGGCGGCTCACAGTCCCAGCCGGGCCAGCGCCTTGTCCGCGTCCAGCGTGCACACGCCGTCACCGGCCGCCGTCCACGCCGCCGCGCACAGCGCCCGCAGCCCGTCCATGGCGGCACCCTCCCCCGCCAGCTCCAGCGACCCGGCGGCCGCCGTCGCCGTCCAGCCGCCGCACCGGAAGCCGTCGCCCTCCTCCACGACGTCCGGCTGCACGGTGAGCAGCCCGCGCAGATCGGCGTCGACGTACGTCGGCCGGTGCTGCGGCGGCGCGGCGAGCAGCCGCGCGCCGTCCGTCACCCCGGTCAGCACCAGCAGCGAGTCGACGCCGCCGTTGAACGCCCCCTCGATGTCCGTGTCCAGCCGGTCCCCGACCACCAGCGGCCGCTTCGCCCCGGTCCGCAGAATGGTCTCCTTGTGCATCGGGGGCAGGGGCTTGCCCGCCACCTGCGGCTCGGCACCGGTGGCGATCCGCACCACCTCCACCGCCGCCCCGTTGCCCGGCGCGATGCCCCGGCCGCTGGGGATGGTCAGGTCCGTGTTGGACGCGAACCACGGCACCCCGCGCGCCACGGCGTAGCTCGCCTCCGCGAACCGCCCCCACGTCAGCTCCGGCCCGCCGTACCCCTGGACGACCGCCGCCGGGTCGTCGTCGGCCGACTCCACCGGCACCAGCCCGCGCTCGCGCAGCGCCACCCGCAGCCCCTCGCCGCCGATCACCAGCACCCGGGAACCCGGCGGCACCTGCTCGCTGATCAGCCGCGCCACCGCCTGCGCCGAGGTGATCACGTCCTCGGCGCCCGTCGGTATCCCCAGCTCCGTCAGATGCGCCGCCACCGCGTCCGGCGTCCGCAGCGCGTTGTTCGTCACGTACGCCAGATGCATCCCCCGTTCACGGGCCACGGCGAGCGACTCGACGGCATGCGCGATCGCGCTGCCCCCCGCGTACACCACCCCGTCCAGATCGAGCAGCGCCGTGTCGTACGCCTCGCTCAGGGCACGCCCACTGCCCTCGGGCCTGGTCCTGACGCCGCTCACACTCATCCGCCTCGCTCCTCGTCCGTCCGCTTCACCACGATCATCCCCCATCCCGCTGACAGCCCGCGCACCCGTACGATGCCGGGATGAACACTGCAGGTCACTCGGAAGCACAGGCGCACCGAGGTCTGGAACTCACCCCGTTCCGTGGCCTTCGCTACGACCCCGACCGGGTCGGCAGCCTGGCCGCCGTGACGTCGCCGCCGTACGACGTCGTCGTCCGTCCCGACGGTCTGCACCACCTCCAGTCCGCCGACCCGCACAACATCGTCCGGCTGATCCTGCCGGAGGCGGACACGCCCGAGGCCCGTAACGCCCAGGCCGCCGCCACGCTGCGCCGCTGGCGCGCCGAGGGCATCCTCATCCCCGACCCCGAGCCCGGTCTGTACGTCTACGAGCAGAGCGACGACGAGGGCATGCTGCAGCGCGGCATCATCGGCACCCTGCGCGTCACGGACCCCGAGGAGCAGCTGGTCCTGCCGCACGAGGACGTGATGCCGCACATCGTCGCCGACCGCGCGGCCCTGATGCGCGCCACCTCCGCCAACCTCGAACCCCTGCTGCTCACCTACCGCGGCGACGAGTCGGCGCCCCTGACGGCCGCCCGCATCGAGCATGCGGCGGGCCGGCCCCCGCTGCTCGCCACCACCACCGAGGACGGCGTCCACCACCGCCTGTGGTCCCTCACCGACCCGGCCGACGTGGACGCCATCGCCAAGGAGCTCGCCGGCCACCAGGCCCTCATCGCCGACGGCCACCACCGCTGGGCCACCTATTTCCGCCTCCGCAAGGAGCACGGCTCCCCCAGCCCCTGGGATCACGGCCTCGTCCTGCTCGTCGACACCGCCCGCTACCCGCTGCGGGTCCGCGCCATCCACCGCCTGCTGCACCGGCTGCCCGTGGCGGACGCGCTGGCCGCCCTGCCCGGCCTGTTCCGGGTCCGCCGCGTGGACGCGGCACTGCCGGACGCCCTGGCAGTGCTGGCCGAGGCGGCGGACGAGGGCAACGCCTTCCTGCTGGCCGGCGACGGTACCTTCCACCTCGTCGACCGCCCGGACCCGGACCTGCTGGCCCGCACGGTCCCGGCCGACCGCCCGGAGGCCTGGCGCACCCTGGACGCCACCGTCCTGCACGCCACGCTCCTCGAGCACGTCTGGCGCGTCCCCGACGACTCCCCCGCGCACATCGCCTACATCCACGACACGGCCGCCACGGTCGAGAAGGCGGAGCGCGACGGGGGTACGGCGGTCCTGATGCACCCGGTCCGCGAGGAGGTCGTCCGCGACCTGGCCCGCCAGGGCGTCACCATGCCCCGCAAGTCCACGTCCTTCGGCCCCAAACCGGCGTCGGGGCTCGTCCTGCGTGCCCTGGACCTCTGAGCCCGCAGCCGGCAGCCTGCCGCCTGCCTCCGGACCTCCGGGACGGCAAAGGGGCGGGTCCGTCACCGGGACCCGCCCCTTCGTCTCACTGCTTCATCTCACCGTCCGGACCTCAGTCCTTGCCGGTGTCGCCGTCCTCCGGAAGGTCCTCGGCCTCGTCCTCCTGCGACTCGTCGAGGGCGTCCATGAACGCCACACCGTCCAGCTCGGCCAGCCGGTCGGAGGCGTCGGTGCTGCCGTCCCGGTCGGCCTCCACGGCCTTCGCGAACCACTCCCGCGCCTCGTCGGTACGCCCGGCGGCGAGCAGCGCGTCGGCGTACGCGTACCGCAGCCGCGCCGTCCACGGCTGCACCGAGTTCGACGCCAGCTCGGAGCTCTGCAGGGTGACGATCGCCGCGTCCAGCTGCCCCATGTCACGCCGGGCGCCCGCCGCGACCAGCCGCATCTCGACCTGACCGGCCTTGTCCAGCTTCTGCACCTCGGGCGCACCGGCCATGTCCAGCGCCTTCTCCGGCCGGCCGAGCCCGCGCTCGCAGTCGGCCATCAGCGGCCACAGCTCCGCAGTCCCCGTCATCCGCCGCGCGGCCCGGAACTCGGCGAGCGCCTCGCCGTACTTCTGATTGGCGTACGCGGCGAACCCGGCGGCCTCCCGTACGGCGGCGACCCGCGAGGCCAGGCGCAGGGCCACCCTGGAGTAGCCGTAGGCGCGCTCGGGGTCCTCGTCGATGAGCCGGGCGACCATCACCAGGTTCTTGGCGACGTCCTCGGCGAGCGTCTTGGGCAGGCTCTGCAGCTCCTGCCGCACGTCCTTGTCGATCTCCTCGCCGGTGACGTCCTCGGGGATCGGCAGCCGCTTGATGGGCTCGCGGTCCCGGTCCCGCTCTTCACGGAAGCGCCCGCCGCCCTGCCGCTCGGCCCGGCCACGGTAGCCACCGGGACGGCCGCCCCGGTCGTCCCGGCGCGGCCCGCGCCCGCGGTCGTCCCGCCCGCGGAAGCCACCGCGCTCCCGGTTGCCCTCACGGCCGCGGAAGCCGCCACGGTCGTCGTCCCGGCCACGGAACCCACCACGCTCGCCGCGCTCGCCGCGCTCGCCGCCTCGGCGGCCGGAGCCCTCACGCCGGTCGTCCCGCCCGCGGAACCCGCCGCGGTCACCGCGGTCGCGGTCGCCGCGCTCGCCACCCCGGTAGTCGTCCCGGCGGAACCCGCCGCGCTCGCCACGGTCCCGGCGGTCGTCCCGCCGGTCATCGCGGTCCCGGCGGTCGTCCCGCCGGTCATCGCGATCGCGGCGCTCGTCCCGTCGGTCGTCACGTCGGTCGTCACGGCCTCGGTAACCGCCGCGCTCGCCGCTGCGGCTGTCGTCCCGGCGGAATCCGCCGCGGTCACCGCGCTCGCCGCGCTGGTCGTCGCGGCCCCGGTAACTGCCGCGTTCTCCGCCACGGTTGTCGTCACGGCCACGGAACCCGCCACGCTCCGGCCGGCCACCGTTCCGGTCGTCGCGCCGGAAACCACCGCGCTCACCACGGTCACGGTCGCCGTCCCTGCGGAATCCGCGATCACGGTCATCGTTGCGTCGGGGGCCTCCGCGCCGGGCGCCGCCCCGTTCACCACTGTCCCGTCGCCGCTGGTCGCGCTCCGGTCGGTCGTCGGGAGAGTTGGTGGACATCGGTGACTCCTGTCTTCGGTACCGCAAGCATAAAGAGAAAAGGACCCCTGATCCCAGCTGTACGCTGGCGACCAGGGGTCCTTCCAAAGATTGTTCGGCGGCGTCCTACTCTCCCACAGGGTCCCCCCTGCAGTACCATCGGCGCTGTAAGGCTTAGCTTCCGGGTTCG
>NZ_BAAAGU010000102.1:0-12331 GCF_039524635.1 Streptomyces thermocarboxydovorans
AGCGACCGGAGCCGGCCGGAACGGGCGACGGAGGGACCACCCCCTGGCAGCGCGGGCCCGGCCGTACGGAGCCGGACGCGGGCGGCGAGGGGTTCGGGGCCGCCGGCCGTGGCGGTGAGGCGAGCGGTGAGCCCCGGGAGCGGGTGCCGTCAGGGCCGTACACCCCCAGGGCGTCGTACCGGCCGCCCAATCCGGCCACGAACCCGTACCTGAAGGTGCCGAGGGACGTGGAGGGCCAGGGGCGCGCGGACGAGACGGCGGCAGGCGACGACGGCGAGGATGTGACCCGTGGCGATGTGTCCGGTGGGGATGCGCCCGGCGGCGACGTGTCCGGTGACGCTGTGCACGGTGACGATGTGTACGGCGCGCCCACCATGATCGCGCCGGTCGGACCGCCTCGGCGCGGAAACCGGCCCCCTCGCCGCCCGGGCGGGAAGCGGCGCGGCCCGCTCTGGCCGGACGACGGGCCTCCCCCGCCGCCTTCGCCACCGCCGGCCCCTCCCCCGCGGCCCCGCAAGCCCGACGGGGGCCGGTGAACGCGGTGCCCGCCGGGTGCGGAACAGGTGAGCGGGGCGCCCGCCGGGTGCGGAAGGGTTGAGCGGGGTGCCCACCGGGGGCGGGGCACCGGGCGCCGGACCCCCGCCTGACACCGCATGTTCACTGTCCGGCAGGCGGACCGCGGGGGCGGTCGGCACCGGGTGCCGGATACGGTGGGAACACCATGAGCGCATCGCAGACCTCTGACGTCCCCACTCTCCTGGTCAAGATCTTCGGCAAGGACAGGCCGGGCATCACGGCAGGCCTCTTCGACACCCTGGCCGCCTACTCCGTCGACGTGGTCGACATCGAGCAGGTCGTCACCCGTGGCCGCATCGTGCTGTGCGCGCTGGTGACCGAGCCGCCGCGGGGGCTGGAAGGGGATCTGCGGGCGACCGTCCACAGCTGGGCGGAGTCGATGAAGATGCAGGCGGAGATCATCTCCGGCATCGGTGACAACCTGCCGCGCGGCGTCGGCCGCTCCCTGGTCACCGTGCTCGGCCACCCCCTCACCTCGGAGGCCACCGCGGCGATCGCCGGGCGGATCACGGCCACCGGCGCCAACATCGACCGGATCTTCCGGCTGGCCAAGTACCCGGTGACCGCGGTGGAGTTCGCGGTGTCGGGCGTGGAGACGGAGCCGCTGCGCACCGCCCTGGTGACGGACGCGGCGAAGCTCGGCGTGGACGTGGCGGTGGTCGCCGCGGGGCTGTACCGGCGGGCGCAGCGCCTGGTCGTGATGGACGTGGACTCCACGCTCATCCAGGACGAGGTCATCGAGCTGTTCGCGGCGCACGCCGGCTGCGAGGACAAGGTCGCCGAGGTGACGGCTGCCGCGATGCGCGGGGAGCTGGACTTCGAGCAGTCGCTGCACGCGCGGGTGGCGCTGCTCGAGGGGCTCGACGCCTCGGTGGTGGACAAGGTGCGCAGCGAGGTGCGGCTGACGCCGGGTGCCCGCACCCTGATCCGTACGCTGAAGCGCCTCGGCTACCAGGTCGGCGTGGTCTCCGGTGGCTTCACCCAGGTCACGGACGATCTGAAGGAGCGGCTCGGGCTGGACTTCGCCCAGGCCAACACTCTGGAGATCGTCGACGGGAAGCTGACCGGCCGGGTCACCGGCGAGATCGTGGACCGTGCGGGCAAGGCGCGGCTGCTGCGCCGTTTCGCGGCCGAGGCGGGGGTCCCGCTGTCGCAGACGGTGGCGATCGGCGACGGCGCCAACGATCTGGACATGCTCAACGCGGCCGGTCTCGGGGTCGCCTTCAATGCCAAGCCGGTGGTGCGCGAGGCCGCGCACACGGCGGTGAACTTCCCCTTCCTGGACACGGTGCTCTACCTGCTGGGCATCACCCGTGAGGAGGTCGAGGCGGCGGACACCCTCGAGGTGGGCTGAGCGCCCCTCATCCCCTTCGAAGCGGGCTGAGTGCCCCGTCCGGCGTCACGGGCGGGCGGAGCCGCGCCTGTCCCGCGCCACCGCCATACCGTCCCTCACCACCGCGTTGTGCCGGGACCCGGCACCGAGTGTGCCGAGGACACATCGCGGTGCCGGGCCCCTGTGGTGCCATGGGCGGCACCGTGGGTCACTCGCTGGGCGCCCAGTAGTCGAGCAGGGTGGCGACGCCGGGCTCCAGGGACTTCCAGGAGCCGGTGAAGGACAGCAGGGCGAAGGCGGCGGCCGGGAAGCCGCGGCGGTTCATCCGCTCACGGGCGTCGCCCTCCGAGGAGCCGGCCAGGACGTCGGCGAGGCCCTGGATGCCGGGGTTGTGGCCGATCAGGAGGACGTTCTGAACGTCGTCGGGGGTCTCGTTGAGCAGGGCGATGAGCTCGCCGGGCGAGGCCTCGTAGATCCGCTCCTCGTAGACGGTCTTCGGGCGCTGCGGGAACTCCTGGACGGCGAGCTTCCAGGTCTCGCGGGTGCGGGTGGCGGTGGAGCAGAGGGCCAGGTCGAAGGCGATGGCGGTGTCGGCGAGCTTGCGTCCGGCTGCGGCGGCGTCCATCCGGCCGCGCTCGGCGAGCGGGCGCTCGTGGTCGTCAACGGGGGGCCAGTCGGCTTTCGCATGCCGGAAGAGGGCAATCCTGCGGGGTTCTGCGACGCTCATGCGTCCCAGCTTCGCATGAAACAGACCACAGGGCGCAGGGAGTTGACGAGCACTTCCGGGGGCGTTCCGCCACCGCTCAGCGGGCCATGAGCTGGTGCGCTCGCTCCAGGATGAGGCTGAGGGCCGGTTCGCCGGTTGCCGCCTGGGCGTCGGCGGGGTGGAGTATCAGCATCAGCAGCGTCACGAAAGCGAGCGCCGGGAGGGCGAGCGCCCACCACGGCAGCCGGATGTCGACGCCGCCCCGGGGGGCCGGGTGCGGCCGGGTCCGCGTACACGCCGACATGGGGCCTCCGCTCTTCGAGTGCTGAGTCCTGCTGTGACTCCGCTGTTCGCGGGCACGACTCGAAGGTACGGAGCGCGGGGGTGCGGGCCCATCCGGTGATCCACCCACTTGTCCCTGAGCCTGGCCCCCTAGGGGATGCGGGGGCTAGCCCCACCCCGTTCGGGGCCGCGGAGGGCCCCGCGGGCGGTGTCACGGCGCGAGCAGGGCCGCGATCACACCGATGACGACAAAGATGGCGAAGAACGCGCCGAAGACCAGCAGCAGCTTCTTCTGGCCGTTCTGCGGGTTCGGATCAAGCACTGGCATGCCCCAAGTCTCCCACCCGCACACCACCCACCCCGCCCCGGGGCCGCCCGGCGCGGCGCCCCAGGCCCGGGCGGGGGCTCTCCCCATCCCGGGGGGTACCCGCGGGACCGCCAGACGCGGCGCCCCAGGCCCGGGACGCGGGGGCTCTCCCGCCCTGGGATACGCCCGGGGTACGCCCAGACGCGCCCCCAGGTCGGGGCTCCCCCGGGGCCGCCCGGGCACGGCACCAGAGGTGCGACGAGGCCCCCCGGGGGGCGCACACCTGAGCAGGCCACCCCGAGCGCGACGAGGCTCCCCCCGGGGGCGTACACCTGAGCAGGCCACCCCGAGCGCGACGCAGCTCCCCCCGGGGCATGCCGAGGCAGACCGCCCCGGGCCTCGACAGCACTCCCCGGAGCCGGACAGGGCTCCCGCGAGGTGTCCCCGGACGAAGCGCCCCGCAGAACGGCGCTCAGCGGATCGCCGCCTCGTCCTCGACCGTGCGGTCGCGGCCTGCAAGGACGCCCATGAGCATCTGGGGGATCATCAGGCCGGCCATGAGGGCGATCGGCAGGCCCCAGCCGCCGCTGTGCTGGTAGAGGACGCCGACCAGCAGGGGGCCCGGGATGGAGATCAGATAGCCGGTGCTCTGTGCGAAGGCCGACAGCTGGGCCACCCCCGCGCCGCTCCTGGCCCGCATGCCGACCATGGTGAGCGCGAGCGGGAAGGCGCAGTTGGCGATGCCCAGGAGGAGGGCCCAGGCCCAGGCGCCGGCCGCCGGGGCGAGGTAGAGGCCTGCGTATCCGGCGAGGCCGCAGGCGCCGAGGGCGACCACGATGGGCCCCTGGCTGGGCAGCCGGGAGGCGAGGCGGGGTATGACGAAGGCGAGCGGTACGCCCATCACCATGGTCACGGCGAGCAGCACTCCTGCGGTGCCCGCGGGCACGCCCGCGTCCCGGAAGATCTGCGCCATCCAGCCCATGGTGATGTAGGCGGCGGTCGCCTGGAGCCCGAAGAAGACGGCGAGCGCCCAGGCGGTGGGGCTGCGGGTGATGCGCAGCTGCGGGGCGCCGTCCCGCTCCCCCGCCCGCTGCCGCGGTGCTTCCTGGCGTGGCAGCCGGGCGTCCGCCCCGGACGCCCGGCCGGCCACGGGTCCCGGCTCGCGGTCCCGTACGAACGGGATCCAGGGCAGTACGGCCGCGGCGGCGAGGGCCGCCCACAGGGCGAGGCCGGACTGCCAGTTCCCGCCCACCGCATCGGTGAGCGGCACGGTCACCGCCGCCGCCAGGGACGTGCCGAGGGCGAGGGCCATCGAGTACAGGCCGGTCATGGACCCGACCCGGTCGGGGAACCAGCGCTTGACGATGACCGGCATCAGGACATTGCTGACGGCGATGCCCATGAGGGCGAGGGCGGTGGCGGCGAGGAAGCCGGCCGTGCCGCCCGCGAAGGGGCGGATCAGCAGGCCGGAGGCGATGGCGGCCATGCCGGCGCACACCACCGCGCCCGGCCCGAAGCGGCGGGCGAGGCGCGGGGCGGTGACGCCGAAGACGGCGAAGCACAGCGAGGGCACCGAGGTGAGCAGCCCGGCGACGCTGCCGCTCATGCCGAGCCCGTCGCGGACCTCCTCGAGCAGCGCTCCGAGGCTGGTGATGGCCGGGCGCAGGTTCAGCGCGGCGAGGACGATGCCGGCGATCAGCAGCGGCTTCACCCAGGCGGGTGCGGTGGTGCCGCTCATGCCGGGGACCCCGTTCTCGGCCGGGGTGGCTGCTGTCCTGGACCGGGGTGCTCGCGTTCTGTTTCCAGCCATGCCGCCCATCATAGAATCATGGGATGATTGGTTGTCCAACGGGTGGTTGCCGTCCGGCGCCCCCGACCGTGCGAAGGTATGTGCCATGCCCCTGACCCATCCCCGCCGTTCGGCACTGTCCGAGCAGGTCATCGCCGCGCTGCGGAGCCAGATCACCTCGGGCGAGTGGCCGGTCGGCTCCCGCATCCCCACCGAGCCGGAGCTGGTCGAGCAGCTCGGGGTGGCCCGCAACACGGTGCGCGAGGCGGTGCGGGCGCTGGCGCACAACGGACTGCTGGACATCCGCCAGGGCTCGGGGACGTACGTCGTGGCGACCAGCGAGCTGGCGGGCGTGATGCACCGCCGCTTCGCCGACGCCGACCCCCGGCACATCGCCGAGCTGCGCTCCACGCTGGAGTCGGCCGGGGCGCGGCTGGCCGCCGAGCGGCGCACGGAGAAGGACCTCAAGCAGCTCGACACGCTGCTGCGGCGCCGCGAGGAGGCCTGGGAGTCGGGCGACGCGGAGGCGTTCGTGGTGGCCGACGCGACCTTCCATCTGGCCGTGGTGGCCGCCTCGCACAACGACGTGATGACCACGATGTACGCGGACCTGAGCGAGGTGCTGCGGGACTGGCTGCGCGAGGACGTGGGCCGGGAGCTGAACCCGGAGGCCCACATGGACCACGCCCGGCTGGTCGACGCCATCCGGGCGCAGGACGCGGCGACGGCCGCCCGGGAGGCCGCCTCCTATGCGTTCGGCTGCCGCCCGGCGCCGCTCAGCTCGCCCGCTGGTGGCTGATCCACGCGGAGCGCACCTTCTGCCAGCAGCGCCCCGTCAGCTTCACGGTCTGCGCCGGTTCGGCGGCGACGGCGCGGGAGTCGCTGTCCAGGTCCCACCAATGGGCGCACTCGACGTGCAGCCGCACCAGGTCGATGTCCGGATAGGGATTGTGGCAGTAGGCGGTCACCCAGGAGCCGTCGACGCGGATGAAGCACGCGGCCCCGAACAGGTCGTCGGTGTCCTCGGCGTCCTCCGTGCCCAGGGTTTCCGGATGGTGTCCCGGGGCCCGGTCGGGCTGGACGCGCGGCTGGGCCGCCGCCTCGTACGGAAGGACGAGCGCGACGGCGAGGGCGACGGTCGCTGAGGCCAGGCGGAAAATGCGCACAAGGGACCTCCTCGGCCGTACTGGGGAGGGGGAACACGCGGTGGAACCGCACCTCCACGATGCCCTGCCGCCGTCAGGCCCCGCCCACCCGGCTGAGCCGAACGGGTGACACGACGGGCACCGCACCGACAGGGACCGACAGGCACGAGGGCCCGCGCCGTTCGGACGCGGGCCCTCGTGATGAAACGTGCTGTCAGGCGCCGATGGCGTGCAGGCCGCCGTCCACGTGGATGATCTCGCCGGTGGTCTTCGGGAACCAGTCGCTCAGCAGCGCGACGATGCCGCGGCCGGCCGGCTCCGGGTCCTTCAGGTCCCACTCGAGCGGGGAGCGGCTGTCCCACACCGAGGCCAGCTCGCTGAAGCCCGGGATGGACTTGGCGGCCATGGAGCCGATGGGGCCCGCGGAGATGAGGTTGCAGCGGATGTTCTGCTTGCCCAGGTCGCGCGCCATGTAGCGGTTGGTGGCCTCCAGGGCGGCCTTGGCGGGGCCCATCCAGTCGTACTGCGGCCAGGCGTACTGCGCGTCGAAGGTGAGGCCGACGACGGAGCCGCCGTTCTGCATCAGCGGCAGGCAGGCCATGGTCAGCGACTTCAGGGAGAAGGCGGAGACGTGCATGGCCGTGGCGACGGACTCGAACGGCGTGTTCAGGAAGTTGCCGCCGAGCGCGTCCTGCGGGGCGAAGCCGATGGAGTGGACGACGCCGTCGAGGCCGCCGAGCTCCTCGCCGACGAGGTCGGCGAGCCGGCCGAGGTGCTCGTCGTTGGTGACGTCGAGCTCGATCACCTTGGTGGGCTTGGGCAGCTTCCTGGCGATGCGCTCGGTCAGCGTGGGCCGCGGGAACGCGGTCAGGATGATCTCGGCGCCCTGCTCCTGGGCCAGCTTGGCGGCGTGGAAAGCGATGGACGACTCCATCAGCACACCGGTGATGAGGACGCGCTTGCCCTCGAGAATTCCGCTCATGGTGTTCAGTGACCCATTCCCAGTCCGCCGTCAACGGGGATGACGGCTCCAGTGATGTACGAGGCGTCGTCCGAGGCGAGGAACCGCACCGTCGCGGCGACCTCCTCCGGCTGCGCGTACCGGCCGAGCGGCACCTGCGACAGGATGTTGGAGCGCTGCTCCTCGCTGAGCGCCCTGGTCATGTCGGTCTCGACGAAGCCGGGCGCGACGACGTTGAAGGTGATATTGCGCGAGCCCAGCTCACGGGCGAGGGAGCGCGCGAAGCCGACCAGGGCGGCCTTGGAGGCGGCGTAGTTGGCCTGGCCCGCGGAGCCGAGCAGCCCGACGACCGAGGAGATCAGCACCACGCGGCCCTTCTTGGCGCGCAGCATGCCGCGGTTGGCGCGCTTGACCACGCGGAAGGTGCCGGTGAGGTTGGTGTCGACGACCGAGGTGAAGTCCTCCTCGGACATGCGCATCAGGAGCTGGTCCTTGGTGATGCCCGCGTTGGCCACCAGGACCTCGACGGGGCCGTGCGCCTCCTCGACCTCCTTGTAGGCCTGCTCCACCTGCTCGGCGTCGGTGATGTCGCACTTGACGGCGAGGCAGCCCGCCTCCGTCAGGGCGGCCGGCGGCTCACCCGAGCGGTAGGTGTACGCGACCTTTTCTCCGGCGTCGGCGAAAGCGCGGGCGATGGCGAGGCCGATGCCCCGGTTGCCTCCGGTGACGAGAACCGAGCGGCTCAACGGATCACCCTTTCGGTAGCGGTCTGTGGACATCCGCCCGGGCACCTGGAGGTCAGGCGGCGATGGCAGGCGGCTTCACCGAAAACCTATCGGTCGTGGTGTGCCCGGGAACATTCGGGCACCGACAGTGGCCGGTGGATCACTCTGTCGGGTCCCTACAGAAAGCCCCGGGTGCGCGGAAGAAACCTGTGGTCCCCGAACGGGCGACACGACATGATGCGCAGCGACGACCGTGCCCGGCGGACACGGCGAACACCGAGGGACGCCGACGGCATGAGCGAACACCGGCAGACGGTATGAGCGAAGACCGAGAAACACCGAAACACCGAGAACACCGATAACACCGATAACACCCAGAACACTGAGAACACCGACAGGAAGAGACGTAGGTGCCTCATAGCATTGACGAAGCCTTCACGGCCCTGCCCCTGCGCTCCCTCGCCGACGCCGTGGACGCCTCGCTGCTCACCGTGCACGAGAACAAGTTCTACGCCGACACGGCCGGCACGGTGACCACCCAGCAGCGGGTGCGGCTGCATCCGGTGTTCACGGCGGTGTCGGTGGACGAGTCGAGCGGCGAGTTCGAGTCCATGCGCACCCTGGCGCCCCCGGTCGGCCGCGGCTGGGAGTATCTGCGGGGCACCGGCTGGGACTGGGACGACGAGCTGGCGCGGATCCCGGAGCTGCTCGCCGAGAAGATGCGCGCGCCGAGCGTGGAGCCGGGCCTGTACGACCTGGTGATCGACCCGTCCAACCTGTGGCTGACCATCCACGAGTCCATCGGGCATGCAACCGAGCTGGACCGCGCCCTCGGCTACGAGGCCGCCTACGCGGGAACCTCCTTCGCCACCTTCGACCAGCTGGGCAAGCTGCGCTACGGCTCGGAGCTGATGAACGTCACCGGCGACCGCACCGCCGAGCACGGCCTGGCCACCATCGGCTACGACGACGAGGGCGTCGAGGCGCAGTCCTGGGACCTGGTCAAGGACGGCGTCCTGGTCGGCTACCAGCTGGACCGGCGGATCGCGAGACTGACCGGCTTCGAGCGCTCCAACGGGTGCGCCTACGCCGACTCCCCCGCCCATGTGCCGGTGCAGCGGATGGCCAATGTGTCCCTGCAGCCGGACCCGGCCGGGATGTCGACGGAGGACCTGATCGGGTCGGTCGACCGCGGCATCTATGGGGTGGGCGACCGGTCCTGGTCCATCGACATGCAGCGCTACAACGTCTACCACATCGACCAGAAGCCTGCCACCTGCACAAACACTGATGGCAGGCGTCCGATCTCAGCACAAACTCAGTACCGGTGCATAGGCTACGCCGCCTCTTCGTCGTCCAGGGACACCAGACGAGGGGCATCGATCTTGCCCCGGAACGACGTCAGATCCCCGGCAAGCTGCTCTCCGAGAGCATCCGACCCTCGCTTGAAGGCTTTGGTCGTGAGGTGCCCGTACACCTGCTCCGTGGTCCGGGTGTCCCGGTGCCCCATCCATTGAGCGATCTCGTACAGAGGGATGCCAGCGTGGAGTGAGGTGGTCACGAAGTAGTGCCTCAGCGACTTGGGTGTGTACTGAGGGACTCCCGCGGCCTTCGCCGCATCCTTGAACTGCCGCAGAAGCCAGTCATAGGACGGATGGCGCCCAGGCTGCCGAGGAGACTCGAAGAGCCACCCCTGATCGCCCCAGATCCCGAACATGTCGATGTGGTCCGAGAAGACCTCCACGACCTGCCCAGGGATAGGAGTCCTCCGGGACTCCGCCTGCTTCCTGTGCTTGGTTCCCCGCTTCACCCCTCTTCGGCTGCCAGTGATCTGGCAGATTCCGTGAGCAGCCACCTGATGGTTGACCAGAAGGGTTGAGGACTCCCACTCGATGGACTGATCACTGATGGCCAGGGCCTCTCCAGGCCGCAGACCGCAGCCGGCCATGGCCCACACCGCGGCTCTCAGAAACTTCGGCATCTCAGCGATGATCCCCAGGACTTCATGCGTCTCGGGGATGTCCTCATCGGAGACCGGCTCGTAGGCGCTTCTGCTCTCGTTCTTCCTCGGGTTGGCCGTCTTGCACGGGTTCCGTCCGATGATCTCTGACGCCACGGCGTATCCGAACACCGAGGAGAGCAAGTTCTTCCGGACCTGAATCCCGTAGGGCTTGTAGCCCTGCTCCTTCTCCCACTGCTCCCACTTCGCGATGTCCTCGGTGCTGACAGCGCCGATGGGCCGACGAGCAAAGTGCCCCTCGAAGTGGTTGGCGTAGACCGATCGGTAGTTGGCGTAGGTGCTGGGCTCAAGACTTCCCGTGTTGAGCCACTGATCCCAGACCTCCGAGAACGGAGTCTTGGCCTTCCGCGGGTTGATATAGACGCCTAGATCCTTGTCACGTTCGACCTTGACCGCGAAGGCGTCGGCTTCCTCCTTGAGCTTGAAGCTCAGAGTGCGCTGTGCGCCGGCTCTTCCCCCAGGCTCCCTGTAGGTCACCTTCCAGGGCTTGTGAGCGCACTTCGCTTTCATCCTGCGAGGACATGAGCAGTCCTCCTTCTTGACCGTAGCCAAGAACCCTCCCCTGACAGCGGAGCCCCCGCCCTTGCGGGCGGGGGTTCAACGACTGCATGTTGACCGATTGGAGACTAGGGCTCCACAGTCTGACTGTCAATCCAGTTCTCCACGTCCCGGACCCGGAACCGGACGTGCTTGCCGACTCGGACGTGTCGCAGGCCCCACCGCTGGTAGGAGTCCATCAGCGTCCTCTTGGGGATGTTCAGGTACTCCGCGGCCTGGTCCGGTGTCAGGAGAGCGTTACTTCCACCCGCGGCCATCGCCCGGAACCTCCTCGCCGGCCTTGAAGTGCTTCAGCAAGAACACAGTCCACACCCAGGAAGTCAGGACACCCCCGAGGATGATCCCTCCCAGAAAGTTGTCCATCAGATTTCCCTCCACCCCGTGGGCTCCACCACAATCAAGGGGCCCCAGCTCTCCGAAACCGCGTACCAGGGGAGCTTCACACCAGCCACCCAGTCGGCATCGGGAAGCTCCGGGTCGTAGAGGCAGATGAGGGTTTCACCTGTCGGGTCCTCGTCCAGCCAGATGGCACCGTCAACATCTCGATAGAGCGCCATCAGCCCTCCCCCGCAATCTCCCAGCACCGAAGAAAGAACTCGGCTTCCTCCGGGAATCGGTCCCCCGTACCGTCCTCGGGGTTCGCAATCCCCTTGTAAAGGTCGTAGTCCAGCTCCGACAAGTACAGCCGGAGAGCCGACTCCAGGCGATCCTTGTCAAGCTCGTTCTTCTCCCGGACAGTCGTCATGAAGAGCCGGGCAAGGGTCTTGTTGTCCCCCTTGAGCTTCTTCACCACGTCTTCGAGGTCTACAACCCATTCAGTTGGCCGCTCTGTGCCCAGGAAGCTGCCTGTACGCCCGTCTGACGGCCTGTCGTCGCCTCTCCGGGCTTCTTGGTAGGTTGCTGCGCGACCCTCAGAGAGGCGTACAGAGCCTCATGGTGACTACAGATAGGGAATGCAAGACTCCGTATACGAATGAGAGCTGTATCACATGTTGAAACGCGATGTGCTGAGATTCGTTCTCAGCTGCAGTGGCCGTACCACCGGCAGCCAGCCGCGTGGGACGGGAGGGCCACTTCATGACAGACCACCGATTAGGGACATGGCATGCCCATTCAAACCGGACTGACTGACGCAATCCTCATCAAACTCTTCCACATGGGGCTGAGTGATAAAGAGATGGCAGAGCAGTATGGGATCTCGGTCCAGGCGGTGAGCAAGAGGAGGGTGCTCCTGGGCCTCCGGCGCAAACCCGTGGTCCGGGAGGTGAATGCTTACCTGGCCCACAGATGGAAGATCAAGAACACACAGGGCCCGAACTCGCATCACAAGAAGCACTCCGCCAAGGCTCTGAGGGTCTGGCTACGCCGGCAGCTCGGTGACAAGACTCTGAAGCCCGACCAGCTCAAGATGGCGGAACAGTGGGAGCGTGGGCTCAGGCATCGGAACGTAGTGCTCTGCTACGACCCCGACACCGAGGCAGGCTGGTACTACCGGCCCCGGACCAAGGAAGACGGCCGGCTGGTGATCGACTGGCCGCAGGACTTGGAGTTTCCTGACGAGCGCTTCCGAAAGGCCCTCGAACTGCCCGACGAACCTACTAACGAGTAACGGTTACGTTCGGTAGCTTGAGAGGACCCCCTGTAATCAGGGGTCTTTTTGTGTCTTGTTAGGTGACCCTAACGGTTGTACTCGTGACTGTGTGTTCCTGATCACGTTGAAACGAGATGTTGTCTCGTGAAACTGGCCTACTGGTCCGCCGCCATCAACGGCTATGTGACCACCCAGGACGGCCGTCCGGTCGTGGTCTGGACGGTGCTGGCCGGGGGCAGTGCAATCGGCCGTAAGGGTACGGCTAAGACGATGTCTCATGTGGTGATGTAGCGAGCTGCGGCATCATTGTTCTTCGTGGGTGTTGATCTGTCGCAGCG
>NZ_BAAAGU010000103.1:0-12167 GCF_039524635.1 Streptomyces thermocarboxydovorans
TCTTGGTCGGTGAGTTCATGACGACGTACCACACCACCATGATCCACCATCTAGCGATCTTTGAAGACGGACCCTAGGCCCGACACGGTAACCGCCGTGGGAACCTGTAGCCCACTGTCCGGCAAGGCCCAGTAGACGAGGTTCCAGTGGCGGGAGCTTACGTCCTCATCCTTAACCTCGGGCTTTCACGAGGGCGGCCGTCCGAACGGTGATCAAATAAGCGAGGAGTGCCTCTGAGCTGGGACGATAGGGCTTGTCGAAGGTCCTGTTAGTCTCCAAGAGAGAAGCACTCCCCGGGTGAAGAAGCGTAGCGGGTCGTACCCGCCTGTCCGAGTTGAGGGCAACGGCCGTGCGGTGGTCTCACAGTCCGGTGCTGTTCTGCTGGTGGAGACGGTCCGCAAGAGCGGCCTGGATGCCGCGTTGTCCGCAGCACTCGCGCCGTGGTGCAAGCCGCGGGCGGTGCACGACCCGGGAAAAATCCTTCTGGACCTCGCGCTCGCGACCGCCCTGGGCGGGGACTGTCTGGCTGATGTCGCGATGCTGGGCGCCGAACCGGCCCTCTTCGGGCCGGTGGCCTCCGACCCGACCGTCTCCCGCCTCATCGACACGCTCGCCGCAGCGGGCTCCCGGGCACTGGCCGCCATACGCACCGCACGGGCCAACGTCCGTGACCGCATATGGGAGTTGGCCGGGTCCGATGCTCCGCACGCCGGCGGCCAAGTGATCGTGGACATCGACGGCGTGCTGGTGCTGGCCCACTCCGACAAGGAGGACGCCACACGGACCTGGAAAAAGACCTACGGCCACCACCCGCTCATGGCCTTCGTCGACCACGGACGCGGTGGCACCGGAGAGCCCGTCGCGGGGCTGCTGCGGCCCGGCAGGGCCGGTAGCAACACCGCCGCCGACCACATCCAGACCACCCGCCTGGCGCTGGCCCAGCTGCCGCCCAAGTTCCGGCGCGGTCGGCGCACCCTGATCCGCACCGACTCCGCCGGCGGCACCCATAAGTTCCTCGACTGGCTCACCGCGCGCGGGCGGTGGCTGTCGTACTCGGTCGGCATGACCATCACCGAGCAGATCCATCAGGCGGTGCTGAAGATCCCCGCCTCGGCCTGGACACCGGCCGTCGAACCCGGCGGCCAGATCCGTGATGGTGCCTGGGTCGCCGAGCTCGCCGGCGACGTCCTGGACGGCTGGCCGCAGGGCATGCGGCTGATCGTCCGCAAGGAACACCCGCATCCCGGTGCCCAGTTGCGTTTCACCGATGCCGACGGGATGCGTCTGACGGCGTTCGCCACCAACACCAAGGACGCTGCGATCGCCGCGCTCGAGCTGCGGCACCGCCAGCGGGCCAGGGCCGAGGACCGGATCCGCGCCGCCCGGGCCACCGGCCTGCGCAATCTGCCGCTGCACGATGCCGCGCAGAACCAGGTCTGGCTGGAGATCGTCCAGATCGCGCTGGAGCTGCTGGCCTGGATGCCGATGCTGGCCCTGACCGGCCCCGCCCGATTGTGGGAACCCAAGCGTCTGAGGCTGCGGCTGTTCTCCGCCGCCGCCCAACTCATCACCACCAGCCGACGCCGCATCCTCCGCCTCGCGAAGCACTGGCCCTGGACCGACGTGATCAACGAAGCCCTGCAACGACTCGCGGTCCTGCCGAACCCCGGCTGACCAGCCGCTTCCCGTCCCTACGAGCAGCACCACCCCGACCGGAGCCGTGGAACCCGGCGCCCACCCGACGCGACAGCCGGGCCACACACCTGCCCACAATCAACCCAGACCGCCGAAACGACCCGCCAGACAATCCGACGGGTCGTCACGAAAGATCGAGGTTAACCTGGACGATCTCGCCCACCAGCTCCAGGAGGCGGAGGTGTCGTAGAGCCAGCCGACATGACTTGGCTTTCCCGCCGCCACGGACACATGCTTTGGCGACCTGGAATGTGGAGGGCAACGTCTGGCGGTTACCTTCCACACCAGCCGTGAATTCCCTGGTTACGTAATCCAGGATGCGGGTGGTTACGTGAGTCGGATTCCACGGGGGATTGTCCCAACTCCAGACGGACTGAGTATCGGGCTGGTGTGGAACGTAGCCGTCTTCTTCCAGTTCCTCGATGGCCTCGTCAAGCCAGGAATCTGTGACGGTCACAGTTCACCTCCCTTACGCTTCCGCCGCTGGCGACATCTCACCACCGCGTTCTGCGTGTTCCGGTGGGTACAGTTCTCGTGCCCAGGCACGGGGGGCTTGGCCTTCTTGAGAGCGGGCAACGGGTGAAGCTCCGGAGGGTTCTTCTCCAGTGCCTCAGTAACGGCCGCCACGTCGTCATCCCACGAGTCAGTCACGGTCAACACCTCCCACGCGGATATGCGAAAGCGGGGCGGTGTGGGACGAAGGAGAAGACGTACCACACCACCCCGCTAATCCCGGTGACCGGCGGGGAACACCGGGACTCCCGGTCACCCACTCAGGACACCGGGAGTTGAGAGGCTGGGTGTGGGAGTGAGCAGTACCCAAGGCCCGTATTACTCCCACACCCAGCCAGCTTGTGTGGCTACGCGATCCAGCGCGCTTGACGCGGGTCGGTCACGCAGTCGAGGCCGACCACGTAGCGGTGGTAGAAGCGCCTGAGAAGGGCGTCTACCTTCTCGTAGGTGAGGTCCGGGAATCGCTCCTGGATCTCGTCTCGGGTCAGGCCCTCCGACTTCTCACGGAGAGCACTGACCAGCGTCTGCCGAGCCTCGCGGAGCTTCATGTCAGGCCGCCGAGGAGATGGCCGACTTGACGCGGGTCACGACCGTGTTCTCCACGGTGTCCGTGTCGGCGTCGTAGCTGGTCGGCGTGAGGATCACGCTGTCCGGGCCGCTGGCGGTGGACGCGCTCAGCTTGGTACGGCCGGTGTTGTAGAGGTCCAGGAACACCGCGCGACGGCGGGCAGTGCCCAGCGCCATCAGGGAGTTGAAGTCCTGGAGGTCCATGGAGATGGTGGCCATTGCGGGGCCTGCCTTTCTACTGCGGGCGGATGCCCGGTTCTACGCGGTTGGATATCCACTCATGGAGTGGGATGGATAGGTAGTGCAGTCGGCCGGCGCTTACGCGCTGGCTCGGATCTCGGCCAGGAGCTTGTCGAACTGACGCCGGGCGCGCTCTTCCCGCTGCTGGGTCGTGCTGGCCTTGACGCGCTCCCGGAGAGCGGGAGTGGAGTTGGCCTCCATCTCCGCGCGGTTGCCGGAGACCATCGCGTCGTAGACGGCCTTCCGCTCGGCCTCCTCCGAACGCTTCTGAGCGGCCATGTGGAGCTCCATGCGAGCGGTCGACTCCGGGTGGTGCACACCCTGTGCGCGGAGCTCCGAGGCACGCTTGTGGACAGCCCGCTCGTGCTCCTGCCGACCCTCGGCGTTGCTCTTGTGGACAGTCGCCGCGTACTTGGCTGTGTCCTCATCCCGTCCCTGCCGGAGCAGAGCCAGGGTAGTTGCGTCGGCCTTGGGCTCCGGTGCCTCATAGCGGGAGTCATCGCCCCGCAGGGTGGCCATGAGCCGTGCAGCCATGGTGTCGGTCACGATTCCTCCTGGATCTGACGGGCCAAGAGGCCCAATTCTCGAATGGCCTCCACGACATGCGGGGGCAGTGTCACCGTGACCGAGCCGTCCCCATTCACGACGGCATCGCCGCTGGCGATGGCCTGGTCTAGCCACTCCTTGAAGGTCACGGCTACTCGCACTCCTCGAACGCGGGTGGTGTGGTACGTGCACGATGGGCGAGGAGACTTTCCTCTAGCCTCTTTAGATCCTCGTCCGAGGGCTTGCCGTATACCTTCCGGTACTCGGCGCGGGGCATCTGAATGACCTTGCAAGGCTGAGCCAGGAAGTCGTCTCGGGAGATTCCCCGGAGCATTTCCAGTTGCTCAGCCAGGAACGTAAGTTCCACGTCTAGAGACTCGTCGGGCGTCATGAACCAACGTCCGTTATCTAGCTTGTGACCCCAGATCTTGGGATGCGGATAACGGTGCTTCTTACAGCCGGGGCCGTGGCTCTGGCAGTAATCCACCGCGTCGCGGCTTGTCTTCCGCTCGGCGTCACCGAGGACCTTAATGGGCATCGTCCGAGTCCCATTGCTGTTCCATCGAGTGAACCAACTTGCTTGGGGCCTCCACCCCCAGAAGGCGAGCCTTCTTTGCGGCCGTGTCGGTGATGACGCGGAGGAGCTGTGCCTTCTCGCTCACCGTCTCGGCCTCATCCAGCAGGGAGTAAGTCCGCTTGATCACGTCGTCCAGGCTGCGTTCGAGGTCCGTCCGGACATCGTTGCTCGTGGACTCTCCAAGATTCCTCCGAGCACGCTCTAGGCGACGCTTGATGGCATCGCGGGTGTACCCCGTCTGCCGTCTGATCTGTGCATCCGTATAGCCCTGATACTTGAGCTGGAACACCTCCTCGGCCTCTTGGTCGAGTCGGGTTTCCCTCTCGGCTCGGGTTTCTATCTCCTGCACTACGGTCACCGTTTCCTCCCTCCTGAATTCCGAGTGCCAATCCATACGCCGTCCGAGTAACTTGCCTCGTTTGGCAATTACATTGTGCGCAGCTATTGACGAATTCGTCAAGGTAATGTATACGGACGTGCGACGCGGGGTTGAATTTCCGTAAGGGGACTCGAAACCGCAAGACGGCACATATTCTCTGACCATGCATAAGAACTGTGATCACCCGCCGACCAAAGCGGAACGTGCCAAATGCCGTAGGCGGGGAAATGTGAATCCGCGACGAACCGTCTATGAACGGTTTATGGCTAAGGTCAAGAAGCAGGATGACGGCTGTTGGATATGGACCGGGTTTCTCACCGATGCGGGTTACGGAAAGTTCCGCGTAGGCGACAAGATGGAACGTGCCCACCGCTGGATACTCGCCCATGCTCTGGGCCGTGAACTCACCGCCGACGAGGTCGCATGCCACACCTGCGATAACCGGGCGTGCGTCCGGCCTGACCACCTATACGCGGGCGACACCTTCACCAATATGCGGGACATGGTCTCTCGGGAGCGGCGCCCCTCCACTGCCCTCCACGCCGACTGTGACCACGAGAACACTAAGCCGGAGAGGCAGAAGTGTGTGAGGGTGAATGGCCCCAAGCAGATCCAGCGGCCGGGCATGGACCCGTATGAGCGGTTCATGGAAAATGTGGATAGCGAGACAACGCCCGACGGGTGTCACCCGTGGATTGGTAGGAAGAGTGAGCAGGGGCGCGGCAAGTTCGGCATCCGCAAGGACGGCAAGCGCAAGCAATACATGGCCACACGATGGCTTATGGAACACGTCCTCGGGCGGGAGTTGAAGCCGAATGAGGTAGTCCGCCACAAGTGCGATAACCCCATCTGTGTCCGTCGTGAGCACCTGGAGCTAGGTACGGCGGCAGAGAACAGCCGCGACATTGTGGAGCGTGGGCGCAACGTGAACGCGGCCAAGACGCATTGCAAGTGGGGCCACCCGTTCGACGCGGAGAACACGTACATCCAGCCGAGCACGGGCAAGCGGCAGTGCAAGGCATGTCGTCGTGGCCGTCCCACACCCGCCAGCGCGTGAGCGAGCCGAGGCCATCGCTTGATAACGACTCTCCACGGAATCGTGCCGTAGCCCTTCGGACGGGTCGCGCTGCCTTGGGAGTGTCTGCCGTGTCAGCACGACAACGACACGAGGAGCCCGAGATGACCAAGACCCGTTTCTCCCACGCACAGTGCGAGCACCCCTCTACGAAGGCAGCGCGTGCCAAGTGCCGTAAGGAGATGCGAGGCGAAGCCGTCGCAGCCAGCGCGCCCAAGCCGGTTGCCGTCACGCCGACCAAGAAGAAGGACCCGCGCAAGGTCGCCGCGCCTGTCGTCGCCGTCGAGACGCCCGCCGAGGGTGTCGCTTCGGACGACACCCCCGAGACGGCTCCCGCCGCTGAGCCGACCGAGATCACGCCCGACACGTGGCGCGACCACAAGGACAAGGCGGCGAGCGTCTACATCAACGGCGTTGCCGAGCCGTTCGCCGCCCAGTGCATCACCGGCTGGAGCATCAAGTTCCTCCAGTTCACCGACTCCGAGGGCAAGCGCCAGCGCATCCCCGCCAGCACGGTTGAGCGCGTGCTCACCGTCTGACGTTCCACACCCAGCAGAGAGGGCACGTACTGAGTACGTGCCCTTTCGCATGGCTCGAAGGGTTACGCAGATTGCGTAACCGTCGCGCGGGCGGGGCTCGCCGGCATAGCCGATTACTGCCGTTTCTACTGCGACGGACAGTAGAGAGCGCGGAAAGCTCTGTGCTGCGTTCTGAGCGCCCAGCAGAGAGCGAGCGAACAGAGACACTGACATGCACCTGTCGGGAGCCGAGAGACGTCAAAGAATCGCGTTTGGGAGCAAGAGAGCGCGTGACGTTCGCTCGCAGTGCGCGCGAGACATGAACTCATAAGCCGTGCATAACAGTTCGCCAAGGAGTCGGATAACGAGTCTCCATGGAATCCAGGCGTGACCCTTCGGTTCGTCTCCCGTGCATTCCTAGGTTCGCCGTGTCAGTTCAACTACGCGAAAGCGAGAGCGACATGGGAAAGCACACCCGACGATTCTGCTACAGCCAGCGCGGCGGTAAGACGTACGTCTCGTGCACCTCGTGCGGGGTGAATCTTGTACCCGCCCCGCGCACGTTCGAGGAAGACCCGATCTGCCGCGACTGCACCCCGCCGATGTCTCAGCGGGCGCACTTCGCCTGGCTCGTCTCGGGACTCGTGGCTCTGGAAGCCGTCGTGCTGGGCGCAGTGCTCGGCTGGGACGGCATCGCCACCGTCTACAGGGCGGTGTGGAACGTGATCACGCCGTGGTGATCTATCGCACCCCGCCCGTAAGCTCAGCGCACCATCCACAGAAAGGATCACCATGCGAGTGATCAAGGTTGTTACCGTCGTCCAGGAGTTCAACGCGCCCGAGGGGTTCGACTCGTGGCCCGCTGAGAGCCAGGCCAACTACCTGGCCGATCTCGAAGGCAAGAAGGGTTACAAGGAGCTCTCCAGCACCGAGAGCCTGTCGTACCCCGAGCTGACACAGAACGTCGCCAGCGCGTGACCTGAGCGCCGACAGAAGAGAGCCCCGCCGCGATAGAGGCTAACTACCGCGCCGGGGCTCTCGTATGGGCAGTGTACGAGCCGACACCTACGCCGCGTTGTCGGCAAGGAGCGCCGCGACCTCTGGCACGTCGTCGTACTCCTGGAGCCGAGCCAGCACGACGCGCACCCGTTCGGCTGTGCGCTCCGAAGCCACGTCGGCCGCTATGCGGATCACGCGCTCGGCCACGGCTGCCGACTCCTCCGGCTCGTTCGCGTCAGCCAGCGCGATAGCGAGCCACGACAGGTACAGGGCCATCTCTCGCGTGTGCGTGGCGTCGTACCCGCCGAGCACGTCACGGAGCAGCGGCACCGCTCGCAGGGGCCTGCGTAGCTCCGTATAGACCCGCGACTCCATGACCTGTAGCTCTCCGGCGTCCACCCAGTACAGATAAGCGGGCGGCTCGTCGGTGCTGTCGTCGGCAAGAGCTTCCGAGGCTTCGCCCAGAGCGCGCATGGCGGCACGTGCGTTCTCATGGCCGCCCGCTTGCGTGTGCGCCCACGCGACGCGGTCCCAGTACAGCGCCCGAGCTTTCCCCGGCGCGTCGTCTCCCGCCCCGCTCAGCGCCGCCTGAGCGAGCGTCAGGCCCTCGCCTGTCCGGCCGGTGTTGCTCATCTGGTAGGCGAGCGAGCCAGCCAGGTTTCCCGCGAGCGTGTGATCCTCGGCCTGCCTGGCTGCGCTCAGACCCAGGCGATAGATCCGCTCGGCTTCCTCGTGCCGTCCGGCGTCTGACGCGATCCACCCGGCGATCTGTGCCAACTCGCCGATCTGAATCAGGAGCGCGCGGCCGACCTCTTCCGTGTGCGTGTTCTCCCGGTACAGACGGACGGTCGAGCGGAGTTCCCGCAGAGCCGGGCCGATGAGGTCCCCGCCCGCTAGAACGTCGTCGGCAAGCCGTAGGCCGTGGACGCGCTTCTGTAGGTCGTGCACCTCTCCCACACCCACCCGACGAGGCGAGCGAACCGTGAGCAAGCCGAGCGGGTCACCCTCGGGCAGGAAGTCAGCCAGCGTGGGAGCCGACGCGGACGACTGATCGGCGGGTGACGCTTCGCCGTCGAGAAGACGAGCCGCCGCCTCGATGATCTCGCCGTTGGCGTTGAGGAGCCGATCTAAGGATTCGGCCAGCTCGGGCGACGGCAGTTGCTTGCCCGCCAGGACCCGCGACAGGAAGGCGTGGTTGTAGACCATCGCCCGCGACGCGGCGCGGATCGACAACCCCTGTGCCTTGAGTGCTGCCCGCACTCTGCGCCCGAACTCCCCGCCTGCACTGCTCATGGTGAAAGCGTAGACAGTCACCGGTCAGTCAACACCTAGTCACCGGTAGTGCTGGCGAATCGCTCCGAGACTCAGATCATGACCAAGCCGAGGAGTTACCCGAGTGCGCCGGTGGTACTGCCGGACCGCACGGACGAACTGGAGCCCACCCCTGTTGAAGGGTGCGCGGGCTGTACCGAGCTGGCGAAGGTCCGCGACTGGGCCCGAGCAGGCCACGACATGACCACGGTCACGGACTGCAACGTCCTCATGCGGAAGCACCCGGAGGGGCACTGATGACGACGGCTGCCCCACCCCGAAAGAGAGCGCGGGTCAAACCGAAGGCAGTTGCGCCAGCGGCCGAGGTGGTAGCCGACGACCGGCCTACGTCGTACTGCGGTTACTGCGCTGGGTGGCGTGGGGTCTGGTGCCCGGACTGTGGCGGGTTCGCTGGCTGCGTCACGTGTCGGCACACGTTCAAGGTCCCGTGCCCCTCGTGTTCGGGCGGAGAGCTGGAGAGGTGGATACCGTGAGACGACTCCTCGGGCGTATCGCGTGGCCCGCGTGGTGCCTGGTCTCAGCGGCCGCGTGCGCCTACCTGATCACCGCCGCTGCACGCGGCTCGTTATGACAGCGCCGACGAGGGCGGGTGTGGGACATCCATCGAGACGTTCCACACCCGCCCGCTCCATGAGCGTGTGCCCTCTGCTGCGAGCACTCCGTGAGTGCCGGGCGCGGTTACTCTCCGCTCAGCCGGCGAGCAACGTTCAGTAGCGGTCCCCGAGTGCTTGCACCGCGTCTACCGCTCGTCGGCTGGCCTGATCGGCTCCGTACCGCCTGAGCATTGAAGCGGACTTCCATCCTCGGATGGCCATGACGTTCTCCCCACTCACCCCGTTGGACAGCAGGTCGTCACACCACGTGTGGCACCACGAGTGCGGAGAGACGTGCTCCGGCTCGTACCCCGCCTGTTCCGCACGGCGCTTGGTCATGCGGTGCAGTCCCGCGTACAGGAGACGTGAGCGGTTCCGTGTGCCGAGCCAGAGCCAATCCGTCTTGTCGGCCAGCTTGTGTTGCTCGGCCCGCGCTCGTAGGTAGCGCTGGAGAGCCTTGACCGTCTTGGGCTGCAAGGGGATGAGCCTGCCGTCCTGGGTGTTCCTGCCGTCCTTGAGCGGGACGACGACCAGCGTGGCGCTCGGGAGATCCAGGTCGACGGTTCGAAGGTTCAAGATCTCCTCGGCTCGTAGCCCCTCGGTCAAGATCCGCAGTAGCGCATGGTCCCGCACGGTCTCAAAGTCGCGGATGCGCGGGTTGCCATTCCCCGTGACCCGTAGCGTGTCCTCGATGAACTCGGCGGACAGTGTCTTGGGCTTGCCGAGAGCAGGAGCCGCGTAGTTGTGCAGCTTGGGGTCCTGGTACGGATTCGGGTGGTCGTACTCCTCAGCCAGGTACGAGAAGAGAGCGCGGAGGTTGCGGGACTGGGTGTTGGTCCCTCCGGTGTACCCCCCTTTGCCGTCCTGGCTCTTGGGCACGTCGAACGACTCGTACCACCAACGGAAGTGGCGGTTCAGCGTGGCTGTATCGACAGCCAGGAACGACAGTTGTGCCACACCCCGCACTGCTCCGTGAGCGTGCGCCGTGTCTGACGTGCGCAGGTGTGCCGTGGTCGCGTGCTCGGTCAGCCAGCGGTCGAGTGATCGGGCCGCGTTGACGTACGCCTGGATCGTCTTCCGCTGGTAGGGGCGCCCCCGCCTGTTGTTCGTCGTGCTCAGGTGTAGCTCTAGCTCGGCGATCAGGGACGCTCCAGACACGCCCTGAACAGCGCTTAGGGACGTTGCTGCGCTGAGCGCTCGTGTCTGTGCGTCGGCGTCTGTGCTCGTGCTCCGTGTGCGCCTCTGAGCGCGTAGCGGGCTCTTGCTAGCCATGGCCTGTGACTCTCTGTGTGGCCGCTGGGCAAGTCGGTGTAGCTCAGTCGTCTTGTCCAGCGGCGCCGGGCAGTGAAGTCACCGCCGACACAGAGAAGCCCCGAGCTGCATAAGTGCAGATCAGGGCAGTAGTCGCGGGGCTCGCCTCGTGCTCTGTGTGCGTTGCTTGGGACGACAGATTTCCAAGCGTGCGCCCTAGGCCGCTAGGCGAATCCTCCGCCGGAAACATTACATGACCGTGAGGAGTGCTCGCGAACTCGTTCCGGTCCCGGGGGATGAGGTAGCCTGTGCGGAGCCCCTCACGCGGCGCTATCTGACTGAACTCCCCCAGGGCCGGAAGGCAGCAAGGGTAGGTCGGCTCTGGCGGGTGCGTGGGGGGCGCTCGCGTTCCCGGGGGCGGTCGGGGCGGTCGGGTCCGCCTGTTCTCGGGGCGGGTCTGGTTGTCAGTGGACGCCTATAACCTCGTAGGCGTGTCGTCTCTCGCGCTGTACCGCCGCTATCGCCCGGAGTCGTTCGCCGAGGTCATCGGGCAGGAGCATGTCACTGACCCGTTGCAGCAGGCGCTGCGGAACAACCGGGTCAATCACGCGTACCTGTTCAGCGGTCCGCGCGGCTGCGGCAAGACGACCAGCGCGCGCATCCTGGCCCGCTGCCTGAACTGCGAGAAGGGCCCCACGCCCGACCCCTGCGGCGAGTGCCAGTCCTGCCGGGACCTCGCCCGCAACGGCCCCGGTTCCATCGACGTCATCGAGATCGACGCCGCCTCGCACGGTGGCGTGGACGACGCCCGTGACCTGCGTGAGAAGGCCTTCTTCGGCCCCGCCCGCAGCCGGTACAAGATCTACATCATCGACGAGGCCCACATGGTCACGCCGGCCGGCTTCAACGCGCTGCTCAAGGTCGTCGAGGAGCCGCCGGAGCATCTGAAGTTCATCTTCGCGACCACCGAGCCCGAGAAGGTCATCGGGACGATCCGCTCCCGGACCCACCACTACCCCTTCCGGCTGGTGCCCCCAGGCACCCTGCGCGACTACCTCGCCGAGGTCTGCCGCAAGGAGAACATCCCCGTCGAGGACGGGGTGCTGCCCCTCGTCGTGCGCGCCGGCGGCGGTTCCGTGCGTGACTCGATGTCGGTCATGGACCAGCTCCTCGCCGGCGCCGGGGACGACGGTGTGACGTATGCCATGGCCACCGCCCTGCTCGGCTACACCGACGGCTCGCTGCTCGACTCGATCGTGGAGGCGTTCGCCACAGGCGACGGGGCCGCCGCCTTCGAGGTCGTCGACCGGGTGATCGAGAGCGGCAACGACCCGCGCCGGTTCGTCGCCGACCTGCTGGAGCGGCTGCGGGACCTGGTCATCCTGGCCGCCGTCCCCGACGCCGCCGAGAAGGGGCTCATCGACGCCCCCGCCGATGTCGTGGAGCGGATGCAGGCGCAGGCCGGCACCTTCGGCCCCGCCGAGCTCAGCCGCGCCGCCGACCTGGTCAACGAGGGCCTCACCGAGATGCGCGGCGCCACCTCGCCGCGCCTCCAGCTCGAGCTGATCTGCGCTCGTGTGCTGCTGCCGGCCGCGTACGGCGACGAACGGTCGGTCATGGCGCGACTGGACCGGATCGAGCGCGGGGTGAACGTCTCCGGGGCAGGAGGGGCAGGAGGGGCAGGTGCCGGGGCGGGGATGCCCGCCATGGGGTATGTGCCCGGGCCCGACGCGCATGTTCCGGCTCCGGCTCAGGGGGCCGGTGCCGGGCAGGGACCGGTGCAGGGCGGTGCTCCGATTCCGCCGGGCGGCGGTCCGGCCGCTGCGAGGGCGGCGGTGCGGGCTCCCGGCGCGGGCGGCGCCGGCACCGGTGCCGGCGCGCC
>NZ_BAAAGU010000104.1:0-12148 GCF_039524635.1 Streptomyces thermocarboxydovorans
GGCCCCCCGCCTTGGCGCCCTGGAGCCGGGCGCCCGCGGGCTGCGCGCCCGCCGGGGGCCGGACCGCTCCACCGGGACCCACCGGGCCGGGCGCCACCGGGCCCGCCGGTGCCGCCGGACTCCCCGTCGCCCCCGCCGTCCCCGCCGTCCCTGTCGACGCCGTCGTTCTCATCGCCGTCACCGAACACCTCCGAGGGGCAGAGTGGCCAGTACGCCGGGCACCTGCTCCCGGTCCAGCCGGGCCAGCGCCGCGCCCGACGACCGGGCGGCGCCCTCCAGCGCCCGCCGTGCCGCGGTCAGTTCGTCGGCGCTGCGCCCGGTCACCCGCACATGACCGCGCAGCGACACATCCCGCCCGTCCCCGGGCGCCACGGTGACGCTGACCGTGGTGGCCAGTGCGGGCACCGCCGTGATCCGCGCGACGAACTGCGGCAGCGAGGAGCCGCCGCCACCGCCCAGCGCGGGCCACTTGCGCACCCAGTACGTGGTGTGCCTGCGGTTGTCGCAGCGCCAGCTGCGGCTCGACTCCTCGGTGCGCCGCTCCTGCCGGTCCGTGCGGCCTGCCTCGGCCGTCACCAGCGGGTTGGCGCAGGCCGAGGTGGCGATGGCCGAGGTCAGCTCCTCCTCGTCCAGCACGGCGGCGCGGAAGCCGGCGCCGGTGAGACGGCTGACGAGATGGTCGGCGGCGCGCACCACGCACTTCTGCGCGCCCACCAGACCGCCGCCCCTGGCCGCCACCGCCTCCGGGCACAGCTCCGGGGCGAGCTTCAGCGCGATCCAGGTGATGCGGACCGCGGGCGCGCCGGTCTGCTCCTGCAGCGGGGCGTAGTTGCTGACGGCGACCGACTGGCGCGGCAGATGCAGCGCCGGGGCCGGCTGGGTGTGCAGGACCACCTGCGCCGACTCCAGGCGGATGTCGTCCACCTCCAGCGCGTCCCGCACCAGGGCCAGCGGCAGCGGGCGCCGGCTGCGCTCGGCGCGCAGCGCCGTGGCGTCGGCCTCCACCTGGACCACGGCGGTGACGAAGGTCCCGTCCCCGACGAGCCCGACCGGCCGCCGGTCCCGGCCCTTGTACGAGTAGGTGCGCAGGGCCGGATCGCACTCCACGGCCGGCGCCAGGCCCGGCTCGGTGCCCGGCGGGATCACCAGCGCCGCGGCGTGCTTCCGCCGGGTGCGCAGGGCGCGCGCCGTGGCCAGCCACTCGGGCAGCGAACGCCCCCTGCGGCGCATGACGGCGAGCAGCACCAGGGCGACGGCGACCGCTCCGGCGACCCCCACGGCCACCGGGCCGAGGACCCAGCCCACGAGGAGGACGGCGGCCGCCAGTTCCAGCAGAACGATCCGTTGCAGCCGGAACGATCCGGAACCGCCCGCGCGCAGCCTGAGTTGGGGACCGCCCTGCGTGGCCGCCCCCGCCCGCGTTCCGGACGCCGTCACGTACCATCCCCCCAAATTGCTCATCAACCGCCGTAGTTCAGGCACGCACACCTGATCACACAAGGCCCAGGCACCCTACCCGCTCCCCGAGTCGTCCCGCGCACCAGGCATAGTAGGGGCCACGCCCGAGATCGACGGGCGGGCGGCCGCCGCCCTGCGTCGTGCGTCCACCGCCCGGCCCGGCATGGGTGAAGACGCTGGAACACGGTCGGCCACGGGCGGGGACACGGCCGGACTCGGGCCGGACACGGGGAGAGACAGGCACCAATGGCATCGCGGCGGGATCAGCTCAACGCCTACACCTTCGCGAAGCGCCGCTTGCTCGCGGCCTTCGTCCAGTCGTCCCCGCACGGCTCGGACGAGGGAGCCCCGCGGCCCCTGCGCGGCATCCTGCCCGGCCTGATCATCGGCGTGATCGTGATGGCCGTCTTCGGCGCCTGGGGCATGTTCCGGCCCACGGCACCGAAGGGCTGGGACACTCCGGCCGAGAAGGTGATCATCGCCAGCAAGTCGACCACCCGCTACGTCGTCCTGAAGACCGGCGACCGGGTCCAGCTGCACCCGGTGCTCAACATGGCCTCCGCCAAGCTCCTCCTCGCCCCCGGCAAGGGAGACGTCGTCACCGTCAGCGAGAAGGTCCTGGACAGCGGCAAGATCCCGCACGGCGTCACCATCGGCATCCCCTACGCACCGGACCGCCTGCCCTCCGCGCAGGAGGCGGGCACCGCCAAGCGGTGGGTGGTCTGCGAGCGGCCCAGCGCCGGCGGCCGGTCCATCCAGAAGGCCGCGCTGGTCCTCGCCGACCGGGAGCAGCGGCTGACCGACGGCAAGCAGCGGCTGACCGAGGGCGAACTCCTCTACGCCGCCGACCCCCAGGGCAAGCGCTACGTCGTGGACGCGGGCGGCACGGCCTACCGGATCGACCGCCTCGACACCGGCGCCGGCCTCGAACTGCTGCTGCGCACCGTCGTCGGCTCCGGACGCAAGCCCCAGCAGGTCTCCCGCGAATGGCTCGCCACCCTCCACCAGGGCGACCCCATCACCTTCCCCGAGATCGGCCAGACCCCGGGCACCCCCGCCGGCGCCCCCGGCCAACTGGACGCCACCGCCAACCGGGTCGGCATGGTCCTCAAGGCCTTCGACAACAACAAGGTCCAGTACTACGTCGTCCTGCCCGGCCGGGTCGCGCCCGTCTCCGCCTTCGTCGCCCAACTCCTGCTGTTCAGCGAGGACCTGGCCCAGCTCGGCCAGGCCGGCAAGCCGCTGGAGGTGAGCCCCGGCGCCATCGTCCCCGGCAAGCCCTTCGGCACCGAGCACCGCTGGCCCACCGGCAAGCCCCGCGCCGTCAACCAGGCCTCCCCCGGCAAGGGCAAGCGCAACACCGTCTGCAACGTGCTGCGTGGCGTCGGCGCCAACGGCACCACCACCCTGAGCACCTGGGCGGGCCAGGACTTCCCGGCGGACCTGCCGGCCGGCTCCACCAGCGCCTACGTCACCCCCGGCTCCGGACAGCTCTACCGCCAGTTCCAGGGCACCCAGACCAAGGCGGGCCCCGTCTTCCTGGTCACCGACACCGGCCTGCGCTACGTGCTGCAGTCCAACGCCGACAGCGCCACCGACGACGCCGGCATCGGCGTCTCCGAGCAGGAGCGCAAGGAACTCGAACGCGAGGCCCAGCAGGCCCAGACCCGCCTCGGCTACGCCGACGTCGACCCCGCCCCGATCCCCGCCGCCTGGTCCGCGTTCCTGCCCACCGGCCCCCGTCTGTCCACCGCCGCGGCCCGGCAGCCGCAGGGCTCCTGACGGGAGGCAGCCGATGCGGCACACACGTTCCCTCGTACGCACCCTGGCGATCACCGCGACCCTGCTGGTCACCACGCTGGGGATCGCCGCCCCCGCCGCGGCCGACGACTCCTTCACCGACGAGTGCGCCTACCCCAACAAGGTCTACCCGGGCCGCCCCTGGTACCTGCAGCGCGTGCAACTCGACGAGGTCTGGCGCCAGTCCAGGGGCAGGAACGTCCGGGTCGCCGTCATCGACACCGGCGTCGACGTCAAGAACCCCCAGCTGAAGAACGCCGTGGACGTCAAGAGCGGGCGCAACCTCCTGCCCAAGGACCTCAAGGACGAGGACGGCAACCCCGTCGAGCGCGGCAGCGAGAACGGCACCACCGACACCGTGGGCCACGGCACCAAGGTCGCCGGCATCATCGCCGCCCGGCCCGACGGCAAGACCGGCTTCGTCGGGCTGGCACCCGAGGCGACCATCATCCCCATCCAGCAGAACGACGCCGAGGGCCACGGCGACACCGCCACCCTCGCCGCCGCCATCCGCCACGCCATTCAGGCCGAGGCGGACGTCATCAACATCTCCCAGGACACCGCGGACGCCGCCGAACCCGACCCCGGTCTCAAGGCCGCCGTCGACGAGGCCCTCGCCCGCGAGATCGTCATCGTCGCCTCCGCGGGCAACGACGGCCTCGGCGGCAACGTCAAGAAGACCTACCCCGCCTCCTACGAGGGCGTCCTCGCCGTCGCCGCCTCCGACCGCAACAACGAACGCGCCTCCTTCTCCCAGTCCGGCGACTTCGTCGATGTGGCGGCACCCGGCGTCGACATCATCTCCACCGTCCCCAAGGGCGGCCACTGCCTCGACAACGGCACCAGCTTCTCCGCCCCGTACGTCGCGGGACTCGCCGCCCTCATCAAGTCCAAGCACCCCGACTGGACACGGCGTCAGATCGTCGCCCAGATCGAACAGACCGCGGAACGCACCATCGCCGGCCGCGACCGGCTCGTCGGCTGGGGAGTCGTCGACCCGGTCCGCGCCCTCACCGAGGACACCCGCCCCATCGAGTCCCCCCGCCCCCAGGAGGGCCTGGCCCGCGCCAAGGCCCCCTCCGCCGCCGAACTCCCCCTCGGCGAGACCCCCGACGAGCGCAACGCACGCCTCGCCACCTATGTCTCCGTCGGGGCCGCGGTGCTGGTGGCGGGCCTCGCCGGAGCGGCGGTGGCGATCAGGGACGCGCGCCGGCGGGCCGGTAAACAGGGTGTTCACCATGGCCACTCTGCAATGTGACGAACATCGCTCCGGCGCGGACGAGTGCGTGCGTGGCCGGAAAACGTACTGATCAGGCGAGGGGAAGGGGTACAAAGCGCACCTTCTTCGCGGCATCGGCGGCTTTGCAGAAGGAAGTTGGGCTGTCGGTGCCAGTGATTAGAGTGGTGCCGATGTGATCATGTCTGCTGCACTGGGACCACTTGTTTGCCCGTACCGCAGCACGGCATCGCGGCATCACCGCCGCACCACGCAGAACAAACGGGGCCACAACGGGGACACGGGGAGGACGGCAGAGGATGCTGCCTGCAGAGGGGGGCGGAGGCGGCGGCGCGGACCTGCGCCGCGGCGTCATGGCGCTCTCGACCTTCAAGAAGCGCATCGACGACCTGCTCACCGCCTTCGAGGCATCGGCGGGCGGATCGTCCAACGTCGGCAGGTGCAGCCTGCCCCAGACCGCCTTCGGCAGCGGAGCCTTCCCGGAGGGCACGATGCTGCACCGCGAGTACGAGCGCGTGCACGAGCGGATCACCGCGCTCTCCAAGTCCCTCGCCCTCCAGCTCGAGGCCATGCAGATCGCCGTCCACGGGGTGGACGTCAACTTCGACAACCTCGAGGAAGAGCAGCGCCGCCGCTTCCACGAGATCCGGACCACCATCAACGAGCAGTACGAGAAGGCGCTGGAGACGCAGCCCGAGCGGAGGAACCGCGCCGACCGGACGGACGCGGGGTACTGATGAGCGGCGAGAAGAACACACCGGACCCGTACACGCAGGCCCAGGCGCAGAACGGCACGCTCGACGCCGTCATGCAGATGGGCAAGGTCCTCAACCCCTTCGGTGGGACCCCCGGGCGAGGCATCCACTTCGGCCGCACCAGCTTCGAGGGCTACGACCTCAACGACATGATCGACATCGTCGAGTCCGCCAACCCGGAGCTGCTGGAGGCCGCGGGCACGGCCCTGGTCGCCGCCCGTGACGCCATCAAGGAGGCCGCCGAGGAACTCAAGGGCAACCTCCCCGGCATCGACTGGCAGGGCGAGGCCCACACCGCCTTCGACCGCTGGGCCCAGAGCCTGGTCAAGACGGCCGAGGGCGTGGGCGACTACGCGGACGTCATCGGCACCCAGGTCCTCGCCGCCGGCGCGGGCCTCGCCTCGGTCCGCGCGTCCATGCCCCCGCGTGACACCCGCAGCGAGCGCAAGACCGTCGACGACATTCCCGAGTCGAAGCGGGTCGAGAGCAACGAGGAGTACGCGGCGGCGCTCAAGGCGGAGAAGAACCGCCAGGAGGCCATCAACCAGATGTACCGCCTGGCGTCGTTCTACACGGTGTCGGCCGGCTATATGCAGCAGGCCGAGGAGCCGGTGTTCCCGAAGATGCCGGATGTGGGGGTGCCTCCGCCGAACGACGTGTACCGGGTCGAGGACCCGGGCGTCGGAGGCGCCGGGAACCCGTCATTGGCGCCGGCTGACGACAAGGCCACTGCTGATCGGCGCTCAGCAGCGACCGCGGTCGGGGAGTCAGGGCCGGATGTGAAAATGCCGGTGAGCGGCCCGGTAGACGCCCTCGCTCCGCGACCGGCGGGCACGGAGATCAACAGTGTCGGTACGTTGCCGCCTCAGGAAGCCGTGAAACCGACCACCGGCACCCCGCCATCGATCGGCGGTCCCCCGGCTGCCACGGGAGCCGTGCCGCCGCCCATGGCTCCTACTGGTCCTTCCCCGGCATCCCGTGGTCCGCTGGGACGCGCAACCGGCCCCGGTGGCGTTCCGGCGACGAGGATGCCTCCGTCGGCGATCCCCGGCCGGGCAGGGGCTCCGACAGGCGCTGTGCCACCCAAGGGACCGGGCCCTGTCGGGCAGGGCCCGCGTCCTGCCGTACAGGGACCGGGACCGGTGGGGAGCCGCGGAGGCGACCGCGCCGTGCCCACGGGGCGTACGGTCACCCCCGGACAGGCAGTTCCGCGGTCAACCGGGCCGGGGACGCGTGGCATCGTCGGCGGCATGCCGAAGCCGGTCGGCCCTGTGACCGGCCACGCCGCCGGCGCGCCGAAGGGCTCCGCTGGAGCGACTGGGGTCCCCGCCGCCGGCCGCAGCGCCGGTGTCGTCGGCGGTCGGCCCGTCACGGGCCCTACGCCGGGCAGCGCGGCCGGCCGGAACAGCTCCAAGCTGCCTCGCGGCACCGTCATCGGCGGCGAAGGCACACCCACCCCCCGCACGACTGGAGGACAGAAGCGCGGGCAGCACGGGGTGATCGGAGCGCCTTCCGCGTCACCGCAGGCGGAGCGCTCGTCCCGTCGTTCCCCCGGCAACGCCGACGGAGTCGTCGGAGTGCCCAGGGCGACAGGGCAGCCCGGCTCAAGGACACGCGACCGTGTCGGAGGCACCGACGCGGCACGTGGTGATGCACGCAACTCGGGCGCACGCGACGGTCGTTCGCGGCGCGACGAACGACGCGACGACCAGTCCGCGACCGGTCGGCCGGACTGAAGCGAGGACAGGCAGAAGCAATGGTCTCAAGGTTCAAGGGATGCTCGAGGCGGAGCGTGGGCCGACCGGGGCCTCTCGGGAGGCGAGTCGCGAGTGTCGCTTCGGTGCTCAGCACCGTGGCGATCCTGTCGGCAGGTCTGGCGCCCGAGGCCGCTGCCGCGGACGTCCGGTCCCAGCAGTGGTACCTGTCGGCCATGAAGGCCGAGGAGATGTGGAAGGTCAGCACGGGCAAGGGCGTGAAGGTCGCGGTCGTCGACAGCGGCGTCAACTCGAACACGCCGTCGCTGCAGGGCCAAGTGCTGACCAACGAGGTCCCGAAAGCGCTCAGCTACAAGGCCACTGAGGACTACAGCGGCCACGGCACCACCATGGCGGAGCTGATCGCCGGTACCGGAAAGGGCGATGGGCTGCAGGGCCTCGCCCCGGACGCCAAGATTGTCCCTTATCGCATTGCGATGACTGACCTCGATGCAGAAGAGGCCAAGAAGGCGCCGGACATACCGAAGGTGATCAGGGCGATCGCCGACAGTGACGTCAAGATCATCAACATGTCCTTCGGCACCAAAATCGACTGGCCTGGACTCGATGAAGCGGTGAAGTACGCACACGAAAAGGGCAAGTTGCTCTTCGCCGGTACGGGCAACGACGCGGAGAAGGACGGGAAGATCGCCTACCCGGCCCGCTACCCCTACGTCGTGGGTGTTGCCGCTTCCGACGAGTCCGGCAAGGTCGGCGAGTTCTCCGAGTACGGCAACTACGTCGACCTGGCTGCCCCCGGCCTGAAGGTACCGGCGTGGTGCGACAAGACATTCCGCCGCTACTGCACCGACAGGCGGGGCACGAGCATGGCCACGGCCATCGCCTCCGCCTCCGCCGCCCTCGTTTGGTCCGCCCACCCCGACTGGACGGCCAACCAGGTCCTCGGCAGCCTCATAGACACCGCCGGCCGTGACTGGGCCCGCGACAACCCGAGCGTCTACCTCGGCTACGGCCTGATCCGCCCCCGCAAGGTGCTGGAGAAGAAGAACTACCAGCCCGGCCCGCCGAACACCGACCCCCTCGCCAAGGAGAACGTCAGAGGAGTCGTCGACGCCGACGGTGAACCGGTGAGCGCCTCCAAGGAGCCGAAACCGGATCCCTCGAAGGACACCACCGCCAACGGGGACCGCACCTCAGAGACGGCCTCCGGCGCGGAAAAGTCCGACAACACCACGCTGTGGGTGACGGTGGGCGCCGCTGCGGCCCTGCTGGTCATCGGAGGCGGCGCCTTCGCGGCGTACCGCTCCCGCCGAGGCGCCTGACCGCTCACCTCTCCTCCCGACCGCTCTCCGACCCACTGCACACCCCCGCACCCTTCCTGCATCCACCACCTCTCACGAAAGGGACGCCGACATGGCTGACGGCCGCAAGCTATACGAGGCCCAGGTACAGAAGCTCCAGACGAACGTCATCGACCGCTACGACTCGATCCGGGCCTCGCTCGCCCGCCTCCAGGGCACGATCGACATGATCGAGCGGAACTGGACGGGTCAGGGTGCTGTCGCCTTCGACAAGAAGCAGACCGAGATCAACACCCACATGGCCGCCATCGGCCGCATGCTGGACGACTTCCTCGAGGGCATCCAGCTGAACAAGACCGACAAGCGCAAGCTCGAGGACCAGATCGAGGCCGACATCGCCCAGATCTCGGTGGAGGACCTCGGCGGCAAGACCTCCGCGCTCAGCAAGTACTGACCAGGGTCACCACGCCCCGACACCCACCACCGGCCCTCAGAGAAACGAGGAAGACATGCCCGCTCCCCACTACGACGAACTCGCCGTCAAGTACGGCACGATGGACGCGCTCGCGACCGAGCTCGGCGACCAGGCCAAGAAGCTGGAGGAGGACCTCCAGGCCCTCAAGAAGGCCGTACTGGACGCAGCCGCGGGCTGGGGCGGTGAAGCCTACGAGGAGTTCACCAAGAAGACCAAGGAGTGGGACCGCCACGCCTCCGCCATCCACCAGGCCCTGGTGTCGATCGGCAAGCGCGTCGGCGCCGCCGGCGGTGACTACCGAGGCGGCGACCTGAAGGGCGCGAGCTACTTCATGTAGCAGGTCGGTCCGCAAACCGTACGGACGACGACAGGGTGGACATGCGCGGGAGATGTCCACCCTGTTTCGTGTCACGTCCGGTTCTCGGACGGCCCGTATGGCTGACGCAACCTCAGTCCCAATGCCGGCCACGAGTCGCGGCGCGGGTGGCTATCGACCAACCACCAAGTGCGTTGAGGGTCTTCCAACCACCAAGTGCGTTGCAGGGTCTTCAAAGTTGAGCGGTGCGGAGGTGTCCTCGAGCTCGACGAGTCGTGACGCAGCGTGTGCGTAGTCGCTGGTTCGTTGCGTTGCGGAACCCGAAGGCGGCGCGGGCGACGAGCTTGATGACGCGGTTGATGCCCTTGCTTTTGGCGTTGCTGTGTCCGGTGTCGATGAACGCGGCGATCTCTGGCCATCAGCGGTCCACGGTGGTGGCGAGGGTACGTACTTCCGGGATGCCGGCGTCCGCGCACCAGGTGAGGAACTTGTAGCGGGCCTGGCCGATGCGGTGGCGGTCGGCGCCGGTGCGGGCCAGAGCGAGGAGGGTGCGCAGGCTTTCCTTGGCGATCCAGGCGGTCAGCAGGGTCTGTCCGATCTTCCCCTCGTCCAGCAGTGGGTTCCACATCGTCGCGAACTGCTTGTCGGTGAGGTCCTCGCGGTTGCGCAGGAGTCGCCTGCGGGCCTTCCATTCCGGGTCGGTGGCGCGTCCGCGTCGTCCGCGGATCTCGGCGGTGGTGCGGCGCCGGACCAGGGACAGCATCTTGTTCGCGAGCTGCACGATGTGGAAGTGGTCGACCACGACGACGGCGTTCGGCAGGCCGGTGCGGATCGCGGCCCGGTAGGTGGCCGACATGTCGATGGCGACGTGCCGGATGCTGTTGCGCCAGGTCAGGGGTGCGGTGGACAGCCAGGCCAGCACATCGGCGACGGTGCGGCCCTCGACCTGGCCGAGCAAGCCACCGACACCCAGCGCGTCGACGAACCCGGTGTGCCACCGGTCCCTGGTCAGCCGCCACTTGCCGCTGTCGGGGTCCTGTTCCCAGCGGGGCCGTCCGCGCCGGGTCTCGTCGATGCCCAGCACCCCGACCTCGGGCAGCGGCGCTTCGACGACCTCGCGGGCAACGGCCTTGAAGGCGTCCATCACGGTCGGCCAGGACAGATGCAGATCGCGGGCGGCCTGGATGACCGTGGAGCGAGCCGCCATCCCGTATCCGACGTCCGGCCGTACTCCGTAGCCTCCCCGTCAGCCGGGCGCCGGCCGGGATCTGCGGGATCTGCTCGGTGAACGACTTGCGAGGACAGGCCGGCTCGCGGCACCACCAGCGCCGCTTGTGCCACACGAACTCCAGCCCGCGCTCGCCATAAGGGAGATCCCGAGGCCGGGTGGTCGCAGAGCCCTTCACCCGGGACGCGAAGACCCCGCAGGCCGGACAGGCCCGGGCCGATGCATCCGCCGTGGCCAGATGGACCCGGCGCCCACCGTCCTCGCACCGCTCGACCCGCATGACGGACACCCCGTCGAGGTCCAGCAACAACGTCGTATCGTTGACCAAGCCCGTGGCTCCCCCGTGATCCTTCTGCGTCGAGAACAGAAATGATCACCCAGGACCACGGGCGTCCTACATCCAGGGCCAACAACCACCACACCCAATACAGACCGTGACGGACAGTCAGCGTCCGCCGTCCCTGCACCGCTCAACTTCGAAGACCCACCATGGTGGCGTGCGGGAGACCGGTGCGGACGGCAGCCCGATAGGTGGTCGACATGTCGATGGCGACGTGACGGATGGTCTTCCTCCATTCCAGCGGCGTGGTGGCGAGCCAGGCCAGTACGTCCGCGACGGTGCGGCCCTCGACCTGGCCGAGCAGGCCACCGGTGCCGAGTGCGTCGACGAAGCCGGTGTGCCACCGGTCGCGGACCAGCTGCCACTTGCCGGTAGTGGGGTCCTGTTCCCAGCGCGGCCGTCCGCCCCGGGTCTCGTCGATGCCCAGCACCTCCACCTCGGGCAGGGGTGCCTCGGTGACCTCGCGGGCCTGGGTGCGGAAGCCGTCCATCACCGTCGGCCAGGACAGGTGCAGGTCTCGGGCGGCCTGAATGACAGTGGACCCGGCGTCACGTATCCGGCGCCCGGCGGCACTGCGCAGCCGCATGGTGATCCGCGCGCCGGACGGTATTTGCGGGATCTGCTCGGTGAACGACCGGCGCGGGCAGGTGGGCTCCCGGCACCACCAGCGGCGCTTGTGCCAGCGGAACTCCAGCCGGCTCTCGCCGTACGGCAGATCGCGGGGCCGGGTGACTGCGGAGCCCTTCACCCGGGTGGCGAAGACCCCGCAGGCCGGGCATGCCCGGGTTGTCTCATCGGTCGTGACCAGGTGGATTCGGCGTGTCCCGTCGGCCAGCCGCTCGACCTGCGTGACGGACACCCCGTCGAGGTCGAGCAGCAACGTCGTATCGTTGAGCAAGCCCGTGGCTCCTGCGTGATCGTTCTGCGTCGAGAACAGAAATGATCAGGCAAGGCCACGGGCACCCTGCGTCCAGGGCCGAGCCACCGATCCGCTACAGAGCGTGACGCCACGTCAGTAAGCCGAATCATTGCACCGCTCAACTTCGAAGACCCCCTAACCCTGGCTGACCAGCAACTTCCCGTCCCTGCGAGCAGCACCACCCCGACCGGAGCCGTGGAACCCGGCGCCCACCCGACGCGACAGCCGGGCCATCAGCCCGCCCACCCGCAGGAATCTCCGCCCCGAACGAGCCGAAAGGGTCCGTCAGCAAGCTGACGGACCCTCATGCAAGATCGAGGCTAGTTTCTTCAGCAAAGTGGCCCCTGTTCCCTGGGCTGGTGCCGACGGAACGGCTCACACCCGAGTGAGTGCATACTGCCCGGTCGATCGCCTCAGGACGGGCAGCCGAGCTTCTTCTTGTACGCTTCGAAGTAGGGCGGGCCGAGCTTCTCGAGAAGGGGTTGGGTCTTCTCGTTCCAGCGAAGGTCATTGACGGCCACGGCTACGCAGGGCGATTGCAAAGTTCGTTGATCGTGTGTTGGTGCAGGTCAGTTGAGTCCGAGGACGGTCAGTGGCCGCTCGT
>NZ_BAAAGU010000105.1:0-10929 GCF_039524635.1 Streptomyces thermocarboxydovorans
ACACCGAACCCAGAAGGCCCTCACCCGTTCAAGCACCCAGCACGCGTGTCACCAACGTCCCGGGACAGCACAGCTAGCTCCTCCAAGACTGGTAGCAGAGTGGCCGCGTGACGGGACGACCACGACAACGCCACCACCTCGCTCACTGGAAGCTCCGAGGGAGCCGGCCTCGGCACTGATGCGGCCGCCGGGGCGGCAGGAAGGTTGCGTAACCGCGCGGAGCGGAGGGGGTTGTGAGGGGCTGCGGCTCCGAGCAGGTAGGCGATGCCCGACCAGGTGACCGTGTACGCGCGGTACTCGCGGGAGCTGCTCGACCGGAGCCCGACGAGTCCTTCGTAGGGCGCGAGTCTCAGCGGACCTGGGGCCTTGGCGAACGGCTCCCACGCGCTGAGCGCCGCCAGCATACGTACGACCTGTGCCACCAGGCGCCGCGCCGGCACGTGCTGGACGTACAGCCACCCCGCGCCACCCGGAGTCCTCGCGAGGTCGGCGCCGTACGCTTCGAGGGCCTCCATCACATGGTCGACCCGTGCTTCAGCATCGCGCTGGTCGAAGGGCAGGGCCTCCAGTTCGGACGTGGTGATCCGGTCGGACTTCATGGTCGCGAGCGCGCCCTCGCCAACCAGCGCCCACAGGGGCTTGCCATCGGCGTCGGCGCGGGCGATGCCCAAGGCGCTGCGCTTGGTTGGCCTCATACCAGGCTCCCTTCGAGGATCGGCCCGGTGTCCATGAGCCGCAGCAGGTCCTTCGGCGATTCGGCGACGGCGGGGGCCGGCGGGCTCGGTGTGCCGTAGCCCCAGCCCGCATGCACGTACGAGACGCCGGCGCGACGGGCTGCCTCCTGGTCGACCGCCATGTCTCCGACGTACAGGGCATCGGCCGGGTCGGCGCCCAGGTCGATCAGGGCGAGCAGGATCGGGTCTGGCGCGGGTTTCCCCCGCCCCACCCCGTTCGGCGTGCGCACCGTGGCGAACGGGACGCCGAGCTGGGCCAGGAGAGGGGTGGCTCGCGCCAACGGCTTGGATGTGACAATCCCCAGCCGCCAGTCGGCAGCGGCGAAGGTATGCAGGACCTCCGCGACGCCGTCGAACTGCCGGGCAAGGTGAGAGGCGGCCGTCGACGCCTTGGAGTAGGTCTGGTGGATCGGCTCGGCATCGGCGAGCCCGAGTTGCTGCATGATGTCGGCGAAGGGTCGGCCCAGGTGGCGTTCGTACTCGCTGAACGGCACGTCGAGGCCGTGGTCCTCACGGACCTGGCGCCACGCGCGCTCCATGACCGGGCGGGTGTCGACGAGCACGCCGTCCAAGTCCAGCAGCAGCACACGTACGGCTCCGGTGTCGAGCGCCAGCCTCGTTCCGCCGGAGGTCGGCGCGGGTGAGGACGCAAGCCGGGATGACATCAGGGATCTCCAAGGGAAGGGGTCAGGAGGTGAAGGGCGACTCGGTGCGCCTCACGAGAGCGATCACTCTCTTGCCGCGTCCGTCTTCCTTGGGGCAGGCAGCCCAGGCGTCGGCCGCTGCGGACACGAGGTGTAGGCCCCGTCCGCTGGTGGCATAGAGCGAGGCGGTCCGAGGCACCGGGGGCTCAGGGGAGTTGTCTTCGACCTCGATCCCCACGACACCGGCCTGCAGGGCTAACGTCAGCGTGATCTCTTCGACGGGCTCGCCTTCCACTCTGGACGGAAGGCTCAGGCCGACGCCCGGAGTGCGACCGTGCCGCTCGGCGTTGGTGGTGAGCTCGCTGACGATCAGCACGGCCTGGTCCAGAAGGTCTTCCACCCCCCACGCCGTCAGCGCTTCCCGGGTGAAGGACCGCGCCTTGCCCGGAGCCCTGTCGTTGGCGGCGAGCGTCAGGCTCTTTTGCTGTTCGGGAGCGCTGATCACGCTGCCCAGACTTTCGATTCGGTCCATGCTCGCCTTCTCACAACTGGTGCTTGAGTCCGCGGAGGACTCGATCGGCGGTCTTGTCGGAGTGGTCGAAGCGGCGGAGGTTCTGCACGAGCACGGCCACCGGCGGAGGCTGGTCGAGGTGCCGTATGCCGGACGTCGGAGCGGGACCGCGCCCGTCGCCCGACCCAGTCCGGGTATCGGCGCCAGTCGTGTGGCTGGTCTTCACCGGTTTCCTCCCGGGCAAGGGCAGTTGGTGGTTTCGTTGACCACGAGCGAACCGTGGATCACATCGCGGCGGTATCTCCCGGCGGCTGCCGGGGCCGTCAAACCCGTCAAAGATCGTTTTGGTGAACCGAGGTAGACGATGGCGCGCGAGCGGAACGTGAAGCTGGCCGACGCGATCGCGGAAACAGGCTGGTCGCAGCAGAAAGTGGCGGCTGCCTTCGTGAGGGTCGCGGCGGAGGTGGGAGCGAAGGAACTGCTGGGCACCAGCCGCTCGCACATCGCCATGTGGGTCGCGGGAACGCAGCCCTCGGGCAGAGCGCCCCTTATCTTGTGCGAGACGTTGTCCCGGCGACTGCAACGCCCCATCACACCAGCTGAGATCGGGTTCTCCGTGCCGGGCGCGGGTGCAGTGGCGGCATCGGAGTGGAACGTCGATACGCTGACTGCGCTGGTAGACCTTGGGAGAAGCGACGTGGACCTCGAACGCCGCCGATTGCTGGCCGGCGCCGCCTACTCGGTGGGTGGCCTGGTTCTGCCTGGACAGCAGTGGTGGGATGAGGCACCTCAGCGTGCGAAGTCCCGCCCCGCTGCGACGAGCCGCAGGGTCGGGGCCGCCGAAGTCAGCGCTGTGCGTGAGATGACAGAGTTCTTCTCTCGAAGAGACCAGCGACACGGCGGCATGGATGGCCGCACGGCCCTCTACCAGTACCTCGTCGACGACGTTGCCAGGTACGTCGGAGGGGTATTCACCAGCGACGACACTCGTCGCGCGCTCCTCGCCGCTGCCTCCGAGTCGGTGTACGTCGCCGGCTGGATGAGCTTCGACGCCTCTCACCATGAGGCCGCACGGCGCTACTTCACGCTGGCGCTGAAGCTCGCGGCGGAAGCCGACGACGCTCCCCTCGCCGGCCACATCCTGCGGGCGATGGCTCACCAGGCAACGGATCTCGGCCACCCACGGGCTGCCGTCGACCTCGCCACGGCTTCCGTGGAGCGTAAGCGGTACACCCTCGCGACGCCTCGCGAGCGGGCACTGCTCGGAGTGGTGCAGGCACGCAGTCTTGCTGCCAACGGACAGAAGCGGGCCGCGATCGCAGCGCTTCTCCGCGCCGAGGACGACCTGGCTGCGGCTGACGTCGGTGACGAGGATCCGAGTCGGGTGTGGTTTTTCCAGCGGGCTTCCCTGGCCCACGAGACCGCCCGCACCCTGTGGACGCTCGGCGATCTCGATGGAGCGCTCCGAGAATTCAACAACAGCGTGCTGACCAGGAAGGCCGACACGTTCAGCCGGACTCACGCGGTGACGTTGGGCTACATGGGCACTGTGCAGGCCCGCAAGGGGAACGTGGAGGCCGCATGCCACACGTGGGCACAGGCCCTGGACGCCATGGAGGGCGTCCAGTCGGGCAGAGCACGCGAGGCAGCCGTGAACATGCGCCGGGTGCTCTCCCCCTTCCGCAATCGGGGAATCAGCGTGGCGGCGGAGATCGACGAGCGCGCCAAGGCCGTACTCGAACGAGTAGCCTGACCGCGCCATGGTGGTGAAGGCGGGCATGCTGTGGCTGACCGCCTTGCCGTGCCGCGAGCGGAGAAGGGGGAACCCGTGTCCACAAAGTCCATCGAGGTGCCGGTGATCGCCGAAGTGGTCGGGGGCCACAAGGGCCGCCTCGACGACTTCAAGGGCGGTGTGGAATCGATCATTCGGCTGCGCCCGGAGTACCCGGAGGAGACCCTGCAGGGGATCGAGGAGTTCTCTCACCTCCAGGTGACCTGGTTCTTCAACTTCGGCTCTCCTGAAGACGTTGCCCTCCACGCGCGCAGCCCGCGGGACAATCCGGACTGGCCGGCGACGGGAACCTTCGTGCACCACAACCACCGGCGCCCGGCTCGCCTGGCGACCTCGTTCCCGCGGTTGCTCCGTGTCGACGGACGGGACCTGCACGTCGCCGACCTCGATGCGGACGACGGCACGCTGGTGGTGGACCTGGTGGCGGTCTTCAAGGAGTTCCTGCCGCGCGGCATCGTCACCCAGCCCGCGTGGCCCGGCGAGATGCTGGAGGACTACTGGAGGGACGCCCGTGAACGGTGACTCGGGGCAGCCTCCGCGACCGAGACTGGCGGCTGGCCGTAGGCGCCCGAGCGGGCGCCAACAACGGCCGTCGCGCTGGGTCGTCCGGAAGGTGCCCAGTGCTAGGGGCCTTCGGCGCGAGGGTTCGCCGGGCTCACAGCTTGATAGCGCGGCTCGCTAGTCGGCTCCTGACCGGTTCAGGAGCAGCTGGGTTCCTTGCAGCGTGAGAGACAGTGACAAGCCGCTTTGGAGAACCGCTAGAACGTCAGCGTGGTCACCTGCACGGACTGTGGCACAGGCATTGCCTTGATCGTCCACCACTTTGATCTCTGAAGGGGGCGCGGACTCGGGCCATCGAAGGCTCACAGCGGAAGAGCAGGCAGGGGAGTCCCGGTCGACATCGAGTTCCGCCGAGCCGTCTTTGAGGATGGCACGAAGAAGGCTTCGCCTTCGGGTACGGACGTACTCAAGGAGATCGGCGACTTCCTGATCGCTAGCGTTGTATAGCGTTCGCCATGTCGCGATGTGCTGGTCGGCAAGCCATTGACGCAATTGAGTTGAGGCGATGCCGTCGGTTGCGGCCTTTCGGCCAATGGAGTGCGCGAGGGTGCGGGAGTGGATGCCAGAGGTCAAAAGATGGATGGCTTGCTCGGTGTCGACTCCGAACCGCAAGCACCAAGCAGTGTCGGGCCGCAGGCGCACAGAGGCTGAGGCGGTGGTGAGGTGATTGTTGGTCAGGTTTATCAGGGCACCAAGCGTCCACGAGAGATAGTGCTCGAAAGTCTTGCTGATGTTGGCGACGGCCTGCTCCAGGGCCCAGTCCACGGGGGCGTCGGGGAGCCATTGACGGGCCAGCGCAGGGATGGGCGTGCCGTTGATCCAGGCGTGCATCGCCTCCTGGAGGTTCACGTCGACGCGAAGGCGGTTTCGGTTCGCTCGTCGGTCGTAGAAGTTCCATGCCTGCCCGCGTTCAGGGAGTTGCAGAAGGAGGTCGAAGGCGCGCTCTTCGTCGAGAAGCCGCAGTGTCTCTGCCAGTGGGAGGACATTGGGTTCGATCATGTCCCAGGCGCTTACTGAGTCCGGATCAATACTACTCAGGACACGCTCGGCAAGCTTGAGGGCGATGTGATCCAACGTCCGGGAACTACTTAGGCTGGTGCCGGTGGTGGTCCAGCGACGGCGCGTGGCCGGTGAGGTGGCCGAGTAGCGCAGTCGCGTCTGCTGCGCTAGGCGCTGCCATCTGGATTTGATCTCCTCGGGGAGCTGCTGCATGGCCAAGAGTCGGTCGACGGCCATCAGTGGCTGGTCCGACGCGAGGTGTTCATTAGCGTCGAGAACGAACCACACATAGGAGATGAAGTCGCTGGCGAGGGATTGAGTGACGGCCATCACGTCGTCTGAGCTCTGCGCCACTAGCTCCTCGGCTTCGGCAAGATCCCGTAGGGCCTGCTCGCGGGTGAGCGCTGACATGACCTGCAGCTCTTCATCAGCTGGCGTGAACAGGTCGTGGTCCCTGGCATCGATCTTGCGGTTGAGTGCGAGGAGGATCCATCCTTCGCTCTCTCGGCCGGCCCGTCCTGCGCGGCCGACGGCGTTGAGCAGCTTCGCGGCGTCCAGACCCGGGACGCCCGTGGCCTGAGTGCGTTGGTCGTCGCTCAGCGTGGCGGTGATGACGACCGTACGGACAGGAAGGTTGACGCCATCGGTGAGCGTCGTGGTGCTGACGACCGCGAGGATGCGGTCATTCCGGAGGGCGTCCTCGATAGCTTCGAGGACGTCCGTGGGTAGGGCGGCGTGGTGAAAAGCGATCCCGTGCCGGGTACAAGCGATGAGTGGGTGCTCTTCGCCGAGTTGCGCACTGAGCTGTTCGGCAAGCGTCTGTGCTGGTTCATGCACCGGCAAATGATCGGCCATGGCCCGTGCGGTGTTCTGGGCCAGCTGATGCGTGCCGGTGACTACGAGCATCGGGCCGGCAGGCAGCAGGTAGGTCGCGGCCCCGGCGAACATCTTGTAAGCGGGAGTGCTGGCGGGGTCTTTACTCGACCAGTCCTTTGGATCGCGCTGGCCAAAGACGAGCTCGCCGAGCGGCTCGTCGTGGCTAGTTGTCAGTTCCGCGATCTTCGCGGCCTGGGCGGGGCGGATGCTGATGCGAACACTCATTGGAACACGGGTGGTCCAGGGCCTTGCTTTCGACCGCCGGGAGACAGTCGTCTTCTGATCCCAGAGAGCGTTGGTGGTGAGCAGCCCGTGAAGACGCCGCGGGCCTCGCCACGCGGAGGTGAACAGAACTTCTGGTTCGTTGGGGTCGAGCCAATGGGCGAGTGCGGCTCCGTTGCCGACCGCAGCTGACAGCAGAACCAGGCGTGGCGCCGAGGGGTGGGCTTGGCAGAATGCGAGGAGTCCCTCCAGGAGGAATCCGCGCCGGTCTTGCGCAATGTGGTGAGCCTCGTCGATCACGATCAGAGTGACATCACTCAGGGCGTTCTCCGGATCCTGACGGAGGGCGTGCATGAGACGTTCGGGGGTGACGACGTCGATGTCCGCTTCCTCGTCATCGTCAGTGAAGGGATACCCCCACAGAGGGAAATCTGGTGTGTCGGTCCCGAGTTCGCGGTCGAGGACCCGGAGTCGGTCGCGTAGTGAGCGGCGCATTTCGCGGCTGAGGCTGCGTAGCGGGGATACATAAATCACGCGTCCGGGGACGGTCGCTAGGTGAGTGCACATGATCAGCTGTGACACGAGGCTTTTGCCAGCGCTGGTGGGGACGCTGACCAGCAGGCGGTCTGTAGCGGGGTCCAGCGGGTTGGCAGTGGGGCGCGTGAGTAGCTCACGCTGTGGGGGCCACAGCGTGAGCACCGGAGGGGAGGTCAGGGTGAATGCTTGTGCTACTGCTCGCGGCGTGCCAGGAGGAAGAAGCGCGTGAAGGCTGCCTTCGGCGAGTTCGTCGATTAGATCCAACAGGTGAGCTGCGATCCATCGGGCATTGAGGTCGCCTACGCCAGCCTCCCCGGTGAGCACTCTGGCCAGTGACTCCCGAGCCCTGGCCAGACGGTTGCGGGCCCCGTAGGTCAGGTAGTTCGTCATCGCCGCGACTGCGTCGACGACGGCCTGCGCGGGCCCGAACAGGGTTCCGCGAAGATCGGCTTCCTGCAGGTCATCGGCCAGTCCGCTCAGCTGGTCTTGCCAGTAGCGGACCAGGATGCGCAGGGTGGTGGTCTGCAGGCCGAGGAAGGCAACCCCTGCTTCAAGGGCTAGCGTCTCAATGAAGTCGCGGACGGTGACCGGCGGGGCGCCCGGGAGGTCCTGGTAGCCGAGCGGGCCGGGGCCGTGGCACAGGTGGCTGACCCGGCGGAACACGGCGGTGGCGTTGGGGTCCTGGCCGGCGCGGCGGTAGCCGATCTGTGCGGCGAAAGCAAGCGAGAGAAGTTCTGCGGGTGGTCGTTCCGCGTCGGCGAGTGCGAGGTCGAAGATGTGGGCGCTGACGGCAAAGGCGCGTTGCCGACGGGTTGGGGTGTACAGCTCGGCAGCCTCGGATAGCGCGCACACGCCGTGCAGGTACCAAGCAGTGCTCAGTACGGTGTCGTCGATGGCGAATCGGTTCATGATCGCCCCGACTTCGATGTCGGCTATGAGCCGTATCAGTTCCTCGGGACTAGGGAGCGCATCCGGTTGGGGCGGTCCGAGTGCCTCTCTCAGGGTGGTGAGGTTCAGAGTGCGCTCCACAGGTACCCCCTGACCTGAGTTGCGAATGCGGCGAAGTCTTCGACTGCGATTACCAGGCCGCGAAGCTGACCGGGATGGACTAGCTGCGGGAGATAGGTGGTGACCTGAGTAAAGGCGGATCGTTTCGGGGCGCTGGCCGTGTTAGTCGACACGCTCACACCTGCTCCGCCGCGGGGGTCGGCGCGCATCCACAGCTCGGTTAGTTCGGTCATGAGCTGGCCAAGATCTCCGGGCAGTGTGGAGTTTGCCCATGAGATCTTCGCCACGTACTCATCGCCGCGTCTGGCCAGCTGGGACGCTGCTTTCGTGATCGTGCCGCTCAGGGAACCGCCGCCGGTGAACTTCTTGATTTCCCACAGTTTGAAGATCAATGAGGTATCGGTGCCAGCTGGGATCCGGTGGACTACGAACCCGTCGCCTCCGCCCTCGGTGACGCTCCAACTGGGCGGCTCCAGCAACGCCAGTTCGTGGTCGGTGAGGGGCTCCTCACGCGTGAGTAGATACCACAGCCACTCCCCGACGTGACCGGGAACATGATCATCGGCGTCTGAGCCTTTGGGAGGCAGCTCGAATACGGGCCGCACGAAGGGCTTGACAAGGCGAGCGTCGTCGCCGAGTAGCGGCTGGGTCTTGAGTGCTGCGTCTCGCCATAGCGTGTAGGCACGAGAATGGCCGGCGCGGCTTTCCATGATGGCGTCTGCGACGACCCAGGCCACGGCGGCGCGTTCGAGTGCATCGCCGCTCGCGAAGCCGATCAGCTGCCACGGGCAAGCGGCGTCCTGGGCCTTGGCTGTACGCGTGAGGAACGGGGAGACTCTGTAGTTGTGCGCCGCTGCCGTCTGGTCTGCCTCTGCAGGCGGAGGCGCTGGCATTGACGGTTGTGTCACTACGGCCCTCGCTGTCCCCGTTCCGTCCACACCCCGCGTCGACATTGCGACACAGGTGTCCCTCCAGATCATTTGAACATATGAAAACCTAGGGCTGGTGGGATTTGCTACCCGACCGGTGACAGTCGTGCGTTCGCAGGAGAGCCCAGGTCGTGCACTTCAGGACGTTCGTGTCCGAGACTGCGGGGGCAGCCTGGTCATCTGATTAGGACCCTGCTGCTCTGGCCCGGCCCTACAGCTCGCCACATGCCGCCGAGATTCCCGGTGCTGGTTTGGTTCACAGGCCGCGGGTTGCAGGAACGGTCAGGCGCGCTACCACCGGGAACGGTAACGATCGTCTAGCTCGGTGATCTCCTCCTCGACCAGGCTCTCAGCGCTGACGGGAGCAGCGCCAGGGGCGTGGTCGGGAAGGTGGGGCTGCCTGAATCACAGCCTCTGCGAGAGATGAGGAGTGCGCCGCCGAGTGTGACTGCCTTGCCTAGGCTTACGGGCACGACAGTGGTGGTGAACGGGCATGGACAAGCTCGTGCTGTGCCGGCAGATAGCCATGACGGGCCAGGACCCGCGATTGACTCAGCGAGTTCCGTCCTCTGCTCGCGCTGGGCAGTCTGGCTGCGGTTCCGACTGCTCGACGGGGAGGAGCGCACGCAGACTCCCGAAGACCCAGGCGTCGACCTTCTCGGGATAGCACTTGATCCAGTCTGCTGGAGGGGGATCGTGCGGTTCCTCGAGTCCGTAGCACCACTGCGAGATGATGTTGTCGCCGTTTGCGAGGTCCTTGACAGCGGCCCGCAATTTCACGGCGTGCCGCAGGATGCGGTCGCTGTTCGCGGACCACATGTACCCGATCGAGGCGCCCTCGTGGGCGATGAAGTTCCGAGCCTCCCTGGCTTTGTGCAGGGTGCTGAAGTCCATGGTCTGGCCGATCCCATGGGCGGCCAGGCTGTGCAGGGTGCCAGCCAGCAGCTTGTCCGCTGGCACCGTAGCGAAGACCTCTTCCAAGGACAGAGCCGGGTCCGCCTGGTGGGCGGTGATCAAGTTCCCTACTCGGAGTACGTACTGGCACTTGCCCTCGTAGGCGTTTGCGAGGTGAAGCGCCCGTCCGACTGAGAGGAAAAATGCGTCGAGCAGTTCTGTTTCACGCGGTGTCAGGCGGCTCAGTGACCAGCTCATTCCCGTCACGATAGTCCCGGCTTCGCTCGCCGCTTGTGAATCGTTACGGTCCGGTTATTTTCCGCGAGCGATGTCGTCTTGGAGCGAGAGGTGCCGGTCGAGGTCCCTCACAGCCTTCTCGATCTTTTGCTCGAGTGGCTCGAAGGCGTCTTCGATGCCGGCGTACTCGCGGACGAGGTGGTGCTTGTCATCGATCGACTCTAGTGCGGACACGAGGCTTCGCCACCGCTCTAGGTCCTTCTTGGAGTACGGGTACGTGCGTCCCCGAACCTGTTCGAGGGTTGTCGTCGCAGTGAGGTTCGCCTGCACGAGGCGCAGGGCATCGCCGGGGACGAGGTGTGGTAGGCCGAGGTTGTCCTCGATGAACGTGAGTCCATCCCTCATCTCATCTAGGCGGGCGTTCAGATATTGGACGAGTGCCCTGCGTACCTGGGGCAGGTCGAGTCCTACTTCGTGGCGGAGCTGAGCGGCGATCCTCTGCGGAAGGTCCTGTCGCACGAAACTTAGCGGACCGTCGGCGACGGCGTACCTCCTGAGCTCCGGGCCGAGTTCAGACGGGGAGCCGTACAGCGTGTACAGATGACGGTAAGAGGTCAACACTGTGCATGCGGAGTCGAAGTAGATCAGGGTCGCAGGCTTGATGACTTCGGGCCTCAGCTTGTCACGGTGATACATCTCGTTGCGGTACTTGTGGAGCTTCTCTAGGACAGGGGCGATGGCAGCGTCCAGGACTCCGCGTTCGACGAGAAAGTCCACTTTTGCGTCAAAGTTACGGTCTATCTTGTTCAGCTCGGACTTTGAGATGATCCTGGCCTCAATGGCTTCGACCTCAGCAGCCGCCTCGGCGCTTCCATGAGCTTCGAGCTGTTTGTATGTGGACAGCAGCCCAACTAGGGTCCGTCTTCAAAGATCGCTAGATGGTGGATCATGGTGGTGTGGTACGTCGTCATGAACTCACCGACCA
>NZ_BAAAGU010000106.1:0-10861 GCF_039524635.1 Streptomyces thermocarboxydovorans
ATCGACAGGGGGACACAGTCATGCCGGGCCCGGAGGCCAGCGGCCCTCTTGCAGGACCGCGGAAACCATAACGGGGGGAGGGGCCGGTCCCGCCGAGGCAGGGGCTCGGCGGGACCGGTGACGGGGCCCATGGCGGCTGTCCTCCCGGCTCCGCGGGTTGTCCCGGACCGCTCCGGTCCCTGTGGGAGCGTCCGAACGGGACCCGGAGCGGGGTCTCAGCGGGCCGGCAGGCTCGCGCGGACCTGGCGGGCGGCGCGGGTGGCGCTCTCGATGGCGCCGTCGAAGAAGCCGGCCCAGACGTTCGCGATGTCGCTGCTGGCGAAGTGCAGCACCCCGTCGGGGGCCTGCAGGGCGGCGTGGTGCCGGGTGAACTGGCCGGGGCGCTGGATGAGCCACGTCTCGCGGGAGTAGTCGTCGTCCATCCAGCCGTGGCCGGTGACCTCCAGCACCTCCAGGTCGTCGCGCCAGACCCGCAGGGCGGCGGCGACCTGGTCCGGGTCGGTGACGTCGATGCGTTCGGCGTCGGCGCCGAAGCCGACCAGCACGGCGTCGTGCTCGCCGGTGAACTCGGTGCGGATCACCGAGAGCGGATGGTGTTGTGAGGAGTAGGCGAAGAACGGCTTGATCGGGCCGCGCACCCTGATCCATGCCTTGGTGCCGCGCGAGGCGGTCTTCTCACGGGCCGGGATCAGCTTCGCCTCCGGCAGCGGCGGGGTGACCTCCAGGGCGTCGAGCAGGTTCTGGCCGAGGGTGACGATCACCCGGCGGGCGGTGAGGGTCCGGCCGTCGGCGCAGGTGAGGGTGGCGCTGTCGGCGTCGTGGGAGACCGAGCGGACCGGGGTGGACAGCCGGATGCCGACACGGCCCGTCCCCCGGGCGTCGGCGGCGATCGCCTCGGCCAGAGAGATGTTGCCGTCGGTGAGCCGGAAGACGGCGGACGCCTCGTGCATCAGGTGCCAGGAGCCGGCCGTGGCCGCCGTCCAGCGCAGGGCGCCGACGAAGGACGCCTGGTCGAGCGGGCAGTTGAAGTGCCCCACCCATGCCGCTTCGTTGGCGTTCTTCTCGTCCTCGCTCAGCTTCAGCTCGTCCAGCTTCTCCTGGAGGCTGAAGCGGTCGGCCTCGGCGAGGGCCGGGTTGCGCAGCGGGTCGTCCGGGCGGGGGATCCACCGCATCGTGTCCGCGAGCAGGCGGGTCATGCCCGGATCGATGAGGTCCATGAAGTCCTCGAGGCTGCCCCGGCGGACTTCGTCTCCTGCCAGCCAGTAGGTCTCCTCGGAGCGCGGGCCGCGGGTGACCTCCAGGCCGTAGCGGTTGACCTCGGCCCACACGTGCGGCTGGGTCCAGTGCAGCCAGTTGCCGCCGAGCTCCAGGTCGCGGCCGAGGCGGTGGTCGGTGTAGACGCGGCCTCCGATACGGTCGCGGGCTTCCAGGACGGTCACCTTCAGGCCGTGATGGGCGAGTTCACGGGCGGCGGTCAGGCCTGCGAGCCCGGCGCCGATGACGGCCACGTCCGTCTGCTGGTCGTGCTGGTTGTGCATGAGGGTCCTTTCCCGGCGGTGGTCAGGGCTGTTCCGTCGTGCCGTCGACGCTGCGGACGAGCCCGAGGGGGTTGTCCTCGCGCAGGGCCGGCGGGAGCAGCTCCGGCGGCGCGTCCTGGTAGGCGACCGGGCGCAGGAAACGCTCGATCGCATGGGGGCCGACGGAGGTGTGCGCGGAGGTCGAGGCCGGATAGGGGCCGCCGTGGTGCTGGGCCCGGGTGACGGCGACGCCGGTGGGCCAGGAGTTGAACAGCACCCGTCCGGCCTTGGCGCGGGCTTTTTCGGCCAGCGCGCCCAGGGCTGCGGCGTTCTGTCCGTCGCGGGCGGTGTGGAAGGTGACCGTGAGGCTGCCTTCGAGGCGGTCGAGGAGCTGGGCCGGCTCGTCGACGGTGTCGTACTGGACGATCACGGCGGTGGGGCCGAAGCACTCTTCCAGCAGGTTCTCCGCGTCCTGGAGGAACTCTGCGACGGTGGGGACGAGGAAGAGGCCCGGACGGGCCTGCGGGCGCCCGTCGCCGTCGGTGGTGACGGCGGGCTCGACGAGGGTGCGGGTCTGCCGGGCGCCGGCCACCTCGCTCAGGCGCCGTCGCAAGCCCTCGGCGATCTGAGGGGACAGCATCGGCGCGGCGGCGGCGGAGCGGACCTCGTCGGCGATCGCCTCGACGGCGTCCGGGTCGCGGGGCAGCAGCAGGATGCCGGGCTTGGTGCAGAACTGGCCGGTGCCCAGGGTGAGGGAGCCGGCGAAGCCGGAGGCGATCTCCGCGCGCCGCTCGGCGAGCGCGCCGGGGGTGACGACCACGGGGTTGACGCTGCCGAGCTCGCCGTGGAAGGGGATCGGTGTCGGACGGGAGGCGGCGATGTCGAACAGGGCGCGGCCGCCGCGGACGGAGCCGGTGAAGGCCGCTGCCTTGACGCGGCGGTCGCGCAGCACGGTGACGCCCGCATCGCGGCCGGTGAAGAGGGCAAAGGTGCCCGGCGGGGCGCCCGCTCCGGCGAGGGCCTCGTGCACCAGCGCCGCGGTGTCGGCCGACGTACGGGGATGGCCGGGGTGAGCCTTGACCAGGACCGGGCAGCCGGCGGCGAGCGCGGAGGCGGTGTCGGTGCCTGCGACGGAGAACGCGAAGGGGAAGTTGCCGCCGGCGAACACCTCGACGGGCCCCAGAGGCACCTGGTAGCGGCGCAGTTCGGGACGCGGTGGTACGGCGGTGGGGTCGGCGTGGTCGATCGTCACGCCGAACGGGGCTCCGGTGGCGGCGTACTCGCCGTACATGCGCAGCTGGCCGGTGGTGCGCCTGATCTCGCCGGACAGCCGGGCCTCGCCGAGGCCTGTCTCCTCGGCCGCCACCTGGACCAGGTGGCCGGTGCTGGCGTCGAGGACGTCGGCGACGGCGGCGAGCGCGGCGGCCCGCGCGCGCGGGGTGAGCGCTGCCCAGCGGGGGGCCGCCTCGGCGGCCCGGGCGAGGAGGGTTTCGAGCTCCTGGGCCGGGGTCTCGGGTTCGGCGCCGGCCTGGTGGGGGTTGGTCACGGGGTTCCCCTGCGGGTGCGGTTCCCGGCCGGGCCCGGCCGGGGAGGTGTGCGGTGGTGCGGGACGCGTGGGTCAGACGGCGGCAGGAGCGCGGTAGCCGCCGAGCCTGCCCCGGTGGAAGACGAGGGGCTCACTGGAGCCGGCCTCCATGTACAGGACACGGCCGATGACGATGACGTGGTCGCCGCCGTCGACCTCCCGGACGGTCTCGCAGTCGAGCCAGGCGGCGGCCCCCCTGAAGTGCGGGGCGCCGTTCTCGGGCGAGGGCACCCAGTCGGTGCCCGCGAACTTGTCGTCCCCCTTGCGGGAGAGCGCTTGGCACACGTCGGTCTGGTGCTCGGCCAGCACGCTGACGCTGAACCGGCCGGAGGTGCGGATCCTGGGCCAGCTGGTGGAGGCGCGGTCCGCGGAGAACGTGACGAGGGCCGGGGTGAGGGAGAGGGACTGGAAGGTGCCGACGATCATGCCGGCGGGCCTGCCGGTGTCCGCCTCGATGCCGGTGACGGCGACCACGCCGGTCGGCAGGTGTCCCATGACGTCCCGGAACAGCCGCTGGTCGATGGCGGGTCCGGCAGGCAAGGCGTGGGCGAGGGCGGTGGAGCTCATGACATCGGTCCCTTCGGCGTCGTTGTACGAGGAGCGGGGCGAGGGGGTGAGGGAGGTCAGGCGGCGTGAACGGCGGCGGCGCGGATACGGGAGGCCGGGTGGTCGTCGAGGGTGTGACGCTGTCCGGCGCCGTAGAAGCTCTCGCGCAGGGTGGCGGCCTGCTCGTCGTAGGCCTCGCGGGCCAGGCCCTGGTCGCGCAGGACGGGCAGGGCGAGCTCGATGAAGTCCTCCCAGCCGCCGGGCCTGACGCCGTAGCTGAGGTTGAAACCGTCGATGTCGGCGGTCTGCTGCCAGCGGCGCAGCTCGGCGGCGACGGTCTGCGGGGAGCCGACGATCACTGCACCGCTGCCGCCGACGCCGATGAACTCAGCGATCTGCCGGGTGGTCCACTTCCGGTCCGGGTCGGCGGTGGAGAACATCTCGACCATCGACCGCGAGGCTTCCACTTCCACGTACTCCAGCGGGGTGTCCGGATCGACGCTGCTGAGGTCGATGCCGGTCCAGCCGGCGAAGCGGGCCAGGGCCCCCTCGTACGAGACGTTGCGGACGTGCCGCTCGTACTTGGCCTGGGCCTCGGCGTCGGTCGGGGCGACGATCACGGTCAGCAGCGCCAGAACCTTCACCGAGCGCGGGTCACGGCCGGCTTCCGCGACGGCGGCCCGCACCTTGTCGACACTGCGCCGGGTCATCTCGGGGGTCAGCGTGTTGAGGAAGACGGCCTCGGCGTGATCCGCCGCGAACTGGATGCCGCGGGAGGACGCACCGGCCTGGAAGAGCACCGGAGTGCGCTGCGGGGAGGGCTCGCACAGGTGCAGGCCGGGCACCTCGAAGTAGGTGCCCTTGTGCCGGATCGGGTGCACGCGCCGCGGGTCGATGTACATGCCGGCCTCGGCGTCCCGTACGACTGCGCCCTCCTCCCAGGACGCCTCCCAGAGCTTGTAGACGACCTCCATGTACTCGTCGGCCCGGTCGTACCGCTTGTCGTGGGGGATCTGCGTGCCCAGGCCGAGGTTGCGCGCGGCGGACTCGTTGTACGAGGTGACGATGTTCCAGCCGACCCGGCCCCTGGTGATGTGATCCAGGGTGGAGAAGCGGCGGGCCAGCGTGTAGGGCGCGGTGTAGGTGAGCGACTCGGTGACGCCGAAACAGAGGTGGCGGGTGTGCGAGGCCATCGCGGAGATCAGCACCGTCGGGTCGTTGATCGGGAACTGGCCCGCGTCGCGGATGGCGGCGTCCGCAGAGCCGGCGTAGACGTCGTGGTAGCCGACGGTGTCGGCGAAGAAGATGCCGTCGAACTTCGCCTCCTCGAGCATCTTCGCGGTGTCGGTCCAGTACGACAGGTCGGTGTAGCGGAAGCTCTGGTCGGCGGCGTCGCGCCAGTTGCCCGAGGTCAGATGGCCGGGCGCGAAGACATCGAACGCGAAGATCTTGAGGGGCTGGTTGCTCATGCCGTCCTCCCGGGGCAGAGGCGAGGAGTGCTCCCGCGGCTCCTGCAGCGAACTGCGGGATCTCAGAGGCGTTCAACATGCGAACGATACGTTCATATTCTGAGGAGTGCGGGTCAGTGTCAAGAGGGTGCGGGTGGCCGTTCCTTGTGCGCGGAGCCAACCGCCCTGGAGCGTGAACCGGTCTGGTGAAGATGCTGAAAGCCCAGGTCATGGCCCACTTTTCCGGCCTTCATCAGCCCTCCGGCGGGTCTTGGCCGGCAAGGGATCCCCGCACCGTGCAGGCCCTTGACATGACAGGCCGCCCGTGCGACTTTTCGTTCGGCGACAGGATCCATAGAGCGAACGCAGTGTTTGATTTTCGGAGACCTCGATCGCCTCACACCCGCCCCGCCGGTGCGCTGTCACCGATCAGCGATGCAAGGGGCATGCGGCGTCCGGCGCGCTCCCGGCGAGCCGGCTCCTTGGCGGTACGCCGGGTTCCTGACCGCTTGCGCGGCGCCCGCTGCGGTCGGACGCGGTGCTCGCGGCAGGGCCCTCACCCGTCCCTCGGCATGCAAGGAAGCACTCCATGCAGCAGCACCTCGTAGACATCGCCGACGCCATCGACGCGGCCCGGTGCGGCGTCCACTCCATCGCTCCGCTCACCGACACGTTCCCGGAACTTCCGCTCGCCGACGCCGTTGCCGTGCAGAAGCACAACGTCCAGCGCCGCATCGCCGAGGGAGACCGGCTGGTGGGCTACAAGCTCGGCAACATCGCCAAGGTCATGCAGCAGGCGTTCGGCGTCGACCAGCCCGACTACGGCCACCTCCTGGCCGGTGACTTCCATCTGGAGAACCTCCCCGTCCGGCTGGACCAATTCATCGAGCCGTACGCCGAGGTCGAGCCGGCCTTCCTGCTGGGCCGCCGGCTGCAGGGCCCGAACGTCACGGTCGCCGACGTGATCCTCGCGACCGAGTACGTCGTACCGGCAGTCGAGATCATCGACTCCCGGTTCACTGACTGGCGCATCCAGATAGCCGACACCCTCGCCGACAACGGCTCCGTAGGCGGCGTCGTCCTCGGGGCCACGCCCAGGACCCTGCGAGAGATCGACTTCTCCGGCATGCACGGCGAACTGCGCTACGACGGCGAGACGGTGGGCTCTGGCCCGGCCTCCGCCGTCCTGGGCAACCCGATCGCCGCCGTGGCCTGGGTGTGCAACGAGCTCTCCCGGTACGGCATCACCTTCGAGCCCGGTCAGGTCATCCTGCCGGGCAGCTGCCTGACGGCGGTGCCGCTGGCGCGCGCGGCCACTGTCACCGCGGAGTTCACCGGGCTCGGGAAGGTGGAGTTCGAGGTCATCTGAGCAGCGGACACCCCGGACCGGCCGAGCCCGGGACCGGCAGCCCGCAGCTCGACTGACCGGGGCGTCGCGCCGGTGTGCGGCGGCACGACGCCCCCGGAACTCCGCATGAACACAGGGGAGGCTTTGCCGCGCTGGGCGTCAGCGGCCGCGGCCTGAGCGGGAACCACGGCATGGACGAGGACAGCGGCAGCGAGCGGTCGGGCAGCCGGGCCCGTGCCCGGTCCGGCCGTCGCGCGCCGCTCTGTGCCGCGCAGTTCAGCTGCTGGTTCAACCGAGGTTGCCGTAGCCGACGGCCGGCACGGGCGTGCCGCATCGTCCGCCCGGCTCGCCCTCGGGCCGCCGCCTGGATGAGGACGTGTCCTGTGCGGAATCACTCCGTGATCCTTCCTGCAGTACGTGGGCCGGGAAGGATCCGGACCGGGAAACCCCCATCCAGCTACGCCTCGTCCGGTACGACGCCCTCATATGCGGGATCTTCGACGCCAGCAGCACCTCACCGCGGCTACGTCATGCCGGGCCACCGACGAGGGAGTCCGCGGCCTCTTCCGCGTCGCTCAGCATCCCCCCCGCTGGGGCACCCGCTGCACCACCCACAGCAAGATCATCTGGGCTGAGCAGGCTCTCCCGGACACAGCGGCACCGGGACCGGACCGGTAGTTGCCACGCCCGCCCGCACCTGCCGGGGTGCTCAGGCCGCATCGCCTGGGTGGGCGTGACCGAGCTGGATGGGTTCCGGAGCAAGTGCTGCGCTCAGGACATGGCGGAGCCAGGGCACCTGCCCGTCGAAGCGGACAAGGAACCGGGGGCGTACCCAGCGGTAGGAGTCGTGTTCCCAGTTGAGCTGCAGCCTTCGGCGCTCGGTCTCGGCGTGGAAGGTGTGCACCTTCCAGAAACCGCCGCGGTCGTCGCCGAGCTCCAGGACGGGTCCGGTACGGAAGGCGGTGAGTTCGGCGACCAGCAGGCCGGTCTCCTCGAAAAGTTCAAGCAGAGCCTGGACCCGCGGCGTGCACCCGTCCTCGGCGAAACCCGTGACGCAGTGCCACAGGCCCGCGTCATGGCTGACGAGCCGGCTCCGCTTGAACAGGCCGATGCGCCCGTGCCAGGTGAGGACGACGGCCACCACGGTGCCGCGCTCGGCCTTCTGCACGGGCCGTGCGGGCGCTCTGCCGTACGCATCTTTCATGGTGATCCCTCAGTCCCCGCCCGGAGGTGTGGGGGAGGAGGCTTCCCGGGCGGGCATCGGCCTGGCCGGCTGTCCGGCCGCCGCTGGCGGACATGATCCAGCCGCATGGACGTCGTCTGGATCAGCGGGCGCGATGCCCCGTCGGGCCGCGACGCGAGGATGGGCGCGTCACAGCCGGAGGGGCACCGTGCCGGCCGAGAGCGGCACCGGGCTACGCCTGATGCGGGGCGGAGGTCTCGCTCAGGCTGCGGCCCATGGTTTCCGGGGCGAGCACCTGGGAGACCGCGGCGCCGGCGACGCAGACACACGAGGCGATGAGCATGCTGGGACCGGCGCCGAGGTTCTCCATCGACCACGGCAGGGCGAAGGTGCCGAGGGCGGCGCCGATCCGGCTGGACGCGGTGGCGAACCCGGTGCCGATGCCGCGGACCTCGGTGGGGAAGATCTCACCGGGGTAGACGCCGGTCAGCGCGGTGTAGCTGGCGTTGACGAAGGCGAAGACGAGGAAGCAGACCAGTACCACGAAGGTCGGTGCGCCGCTCCACAGACCGATGATCGCCAGGACGGCGGCGCACACCCACTGTCCCGGAACGGTGAGCTTACGGCGGCCGATCCTGTCGATCAGCAGGAGCGAGACGACCACACCCGCGACCGCGACCCCGTTCACGCCGATGGCGCCGCCGAGCCCGTCCCCGAGGCCGTACCGGGACAGCACACTGGCGGAGAAGGTGGCGATGGCGAAGTACGGCGTGACGGCACAGAACCAGAACAAGGAGGTGAAGGCCGTGGCACGCCGGTAGTCGCGGGAGAACAGCATGCCGAAGGTGCCCTTGCGGCCGCTCTCATGGGTGATGTCGAGCGCGTCGGCGGGGTCCTCCAGATACTTCTCAGCGATGTGCCGGGCTTCCTCGGTCCGCCCCTGGTTCATCAGCCAGCGCGGGGACTCGGGCATGCCCAGCCGGGACAGGAACAAGATCACCGCTGGCACCGTGCTGGAGCCGAGAATGAGGCGCCAGTCCAGGTCGAACACCGTGCCCATGACGTAGCCGACGATGAAAGCCACCACGAAGCCGGCGTACCAGGCGACCTCCGAGAAGGACATCAGCCTTCCGCGGAGACGGGCCGGGGCGAACTCGGACAGCAGCGGCCAGCCCACCGAGTATTCGGCCCCGACCGCGATGCCCATGAGCAGCCGCACGGCGAACAGCTGCCAGGCGGAGTCGACGAAGAACTGCAGGACCGACCCGACCAGGAAGATCGCCAGATCGGCGGTGAACAGTGGCTTGCGGCCGAGTTTGTCGGTGAGCCAGCCACCGAGCGGACCGCCCACGAAGATTCCGATCAGGGCGGATGCCCCGATCAGGCCCTGCCACAGCAGCGGCATGCGGAGTTCGACGGCGGCGGCACCGATTGCGGCACCGATGATGCCGAGGACGTAGCCGTCGATGAACATGCCGCCGGCCGTCACGCCGGTCAGCTTCGCGAGGAAGCGTCTTTTGTGAACCGGGGCAGGCTCACTGCCTCGAACAGCGTCGGGGTTACTGACAGTAGTCACCGCTGGAGTCCTTCCGGGATGAACATCACGGCAGTCGAAACCGCCTGCGTGGTGGAGCGACGGGTGATCGCACTCGGCATCACGGCTCTTCGCCAGGAGAGGGCTGGAAGAGGCGCGGAGGTCGGCGTTCACGGGTGAGGTTCCACCCGGGCCGCGCAACGAAGACCAACGACGTTCAGATAGTGAACGACATGATCGAATTTTTGGAAGTGTGGCATAGGCCCCATCGAGCGTCAAGGATTCGCGCGTGATTCCGCCGACCGCCTTCGCGTGGGTTCGATCGCGCCTACTGAAGAGGGAATCTAGGGCGGAGAGCGCTTCGGGCGGTCAACGTCTTGACATGGCAATGCGTGCAGGCCACTATCAGCGCACCCCACTAAATGAACAGGCTGTTCAGACTGTGAACGTAGATCGGGTTTCGTTCCAGGCGGGTGTCGCAGCGCGCATCCGTCGCCAGCGCGGCGGCGCACCAGGCCGTGAGGCTCCACGTACACAACGTCACACGCACCGCCGTTCACCCACCTGTCCGTGCGACTGACAAGGAGCTGCCGCAATGCCCCACAGTGATCAGCCGGGCACACTCTCGCGCCGGACGGGCACGGAGTGTCCGCTGCCGCCGGCTCGTGCAAGCGCTGCGCCGACCAGGCACTCCCGTCCCCGGCCACTGCGATGCTGATGGGGCGTTACACACATGTGATCCGCCGCTTTTCCTGGTGGCCGACCACAGCACATGTGTTTGGCCTTGCTGCACGTGCGACCGGACTTGGCGGGGCGACAGTTCACCGGATCTGACCAGCTAAGGAAAGGTCAGACCGGCCGGCCTCGGTAGCTGTTGTCTTTCCGGACCTGAGGACTGCGTTTCAGCTGGTCGGGCGTAGGGTCGGCGGCCCTGTGGGAGTAGTGGCCTGTCGTGCTGTCGCTGCCCGGGAGGTCGTGGATGCCGTCGGTGGTTGGGCTGTTGGAACAGCGTGAGCTGGGTGCTCGCCGTCGTGTGGACGAGCTGCGGGAGGAGGCCGACCGCATCCAGGCCGAGCCGGCCGTGGCCGAACGGGAATGGAAGGAGTGGGCCATCGCCCGCTCGCGGGTCGGCGAGGTACTGGCCCCTGCGGACGAGACCGGACAGGACCACGCGGTGGCCGACCGGATCGCGCCGGCCGTCGCGGATCAGGCCGGAAAGGCGCCGCAGGTGTCGGAGGCGGCGAAGGCGAAGTCGCAGGTGCCGGTGTGGCGCCAGGGGCTGGCCTGGTCGGCACTGTCGGTGGACTACCAGCGCATTCTCAAGGCCCTGGCGGACCGGGCCCGCCTTGGGCAGGGGCCGGTGACCTGCCAGGAGATGGCCGCGGAGTTCGGCATGGACGTGGTGCCGGCACGGGTGGAAGCACTGCGGCCGAAGGCAAAACGCCTGGTCGCGCGCGGCTGGCTGACCGAGCCCGCGCCCGGGCCAATTCACCCTCGCGAAGGGCATGGCCGGGCCAGTCGGCGGGTCATGAGCAGGGTCATCGACCAGTAGATTATGGCTTCGGCGCTGGTGGTGCGGCGCTCGTAGTCGCGGACCAGGCGGCGGCTGCGCATCAGCCACGCGGTTGGGTCGGCCGCGCGGCGAGGTGCTCGCCGTGGGGCGAGTCCTGTTCCGCGCGGCCTCCCGCCGAACCGGACAT
>NZ_BAAAGU010000107.1:0-10781 GCF_039524635.1 Streptomyces thermocarboxydovorans
CCGCCCGCGCAGGACGGCACCGGCCGCGGACACGACGGCCACCCCGCGCAGGGCGCGCCCGGCGACCAGGCCGGGCGGCCGGACGACCGCGCGCAGGACGGGAACGCCGGGGCCCGGCAGCCCCAGGCGCCTCAGCAGCGCGCCGCCGAGCCCTACTCCGCGCCCTCCGGCGAGCCGCACTGGCGGCCCGAGGGGCACCAGGAGCCGGGTGCCCAGGGCGGCCGCGGCGAGTCCCGCGAGCACCCGCAGGACGCCGCACGCCCCGGCGGCGGACCCGGTGCGTCCGGCGCGTCCGCCGAGGCCGCTCACCAGGGCCGTGAACAGGACGCCCCGCCCGCCCAGGACGGCCGGCCGCGGGCTCAGAACGAGCCGGACGACCGCCCCGGTGACGGCGAGCGCACGGACGGGACCACCCCCGACAGCCGCCCGTCGGACGAGCAGGCCCCCGACGCCGGCTCCCGCCCGCAGGACGGGGACGGTACCGACGGCGAGGTCTCCGACGGCGCACCACCCGCGCAGGACCAGCTCCCCGCGCCCGTGTACGACGACCACCCCCTCGCCTCCTACGTGCTGCGCGTCAACGGCACCGACCGACCCGTCGCCGACGCCTGGATCGGCGAGTCGCTGCTCTACGTGCTGCGCGAGCGGCTCGGCCTCGCGGGCGCCAAGGACGGCTGCTCGCAGGGCGAGTGCGGCGCCTGCAACGTGCAGGTCGACGGGCGGCTGGTCGCCTCCTGCCTGGTCCCGGCGGTCACCGCGGCCGGCAGCGAGGTCCGCACCGTGGAGGGGCTCGCCCAGGACGGGCAGCCCTCCGACGTGCAGCGGGCGCTCGCCCGGTGCGGTGCCGTGCAGTGCGGCTTCTGCGTGCCGGGCATGGCGATGACCGTGCACGACCTGCTCGAGGGCAACCCGGCGCCGACCGACCTGGAGACCCGCCAGGCGCTCTGCGGCAACCTGTGCCGCTGCTCCGGCTACCGGGGCGTGGTGGACGCCGTGAAGCAGGTGGTCGCCGAACGCGAGGCCCTCGCCGCGTCCACCGCACCCGAGTCCGAGCCGGGAGCCGAGGCGGACGAGCCCCGTATCCCGCACCAGGCGGGCCCCGGCGCCGGCGGCGTCAACCCGTCGGCGTTCCAGCCCCCGTACGACCAGCCCTACGGCCAGGACGGAGGCCAGGCGTGAGCAACGCAGCAGCCACCGCGCGGGCCGCCGAGGCACTGACCGAGCCGGAGACCATCCCGCACGGACTCGGGGCCTCCGTGCCGCCCGCCGACGCCCGCGCGAAGACGGAGGGCACCTTCCCGTACGCCGCCGACCTGTGGGCCGAGGGCCTGCTGTGGGCGGCCGTGCTGCGCTCGCCCCACCCGCACGCGCGCATCCTGTCCATCGACACCAGCCACGCGCGCACGATGCCCGGGGTGCGCGCCGTCGTCACCCACGAGGACGTGCCCGGCGAGCCGGTCTACGGCCGGGGCAAGGCCGACCGCCCGGTGTTCGCCTCCGAGATCGTGCGCCACCACGGCGAGCCCATCGCCGCCGTCGCCGCCGACCACCCGGACACCGCCCGGATGGCCGCCGCCGCCGTGATCGTCGAGTACGAGGTGCTCGACCCGGTCACCGACCCCGAGCAGGCCTTCGAGGCCGAGCCGCTGCACCCCGACGGCAACCTGATCCGGCACATCCCGCTGCGCCACGGCGACCCCGACGTGGTCGGCGACATCGTGGTGGAGGGCGCGTACCGCATCGGCCGCCAGGACCCCGCCCCCATCGGCGCCGAGGCCGGACTCGCCGTACCGCGCCCGGACGGCGGCGTGGAGCTGTACCTGGCGTCCACCGACCCGCACGCCGACCGGGACACCGCCGCCGCCTGCTACGGCCTGGAGCCCGAACGCGTCAAGGTCGTCGTCACCGGCGTCCCCGGAGCCACCGCCGACCGCGAGGACCGCAGCTTCCAGCTCCCGCTCGGGCTGCTGGCGATGAAGACCGGCTGCCCGGTGAAACTCGCCGCCTCCCGCGAGGAGTCCTTCCTCGGCCACACCCACCGGCACCCCACCCTGCTGCGCTACCGGCACCACGCCGACAGCGAGGGCAAGCTGGTCAAGGTCGAGGCGCAGATCCTGCTCGACGCGGGCGCCTACGCCGACACCTCTTCCGACGCGCTGGCCGCCGCCGTCGCCTTCGCCTGCGGCCCGTACGTCGTGCCCAACGCCTTCATCGAGGGCTGGGCCGTACGCACCAACAACCCGCCGTCCGGCCATGTGCGCGGCGAGGGCGCGATGCAGGTGTGCGCCGCCCACGAGGCGCAGATGGACAAGCTCGCCAAGAAGCTCGGCATCGACCCGGCCGAACTGCGGCTGCGCAACGCCATGGCCACCGGCGACGTGCTGCCCACCGGCCAGACGGTGACCTGCCCGGCCCCGGTGGCGGAGCTGCTGCAGGCCGTGCGTGACCACCCGCTGCCGCCGCTGCCCAAGGACACCCCCGAGGAGGAGTGGCTGCTGCCCGGCGGCCCCGAGGGCGCGGGCGAACCGGGCGCGGTGCGCCGCGGCGTGGGCTACGGCCTGGGCATGGTGCACATGCTGGGCGCGGAGGGCGCCGACGAGGTGTCCACGGCCACGGTGAAGGTGCAGGGCGGCGTGGCGACCGTGCTGTGCGCGGCCGTCGAGACCGGCCAGGGCTTCTCCACGCTGGCCCGGCAGATCGTCCAGGAGACGCTCGGCGTCGAGGAGGTGCACGTCGCGCCGGTGGACACCGACCAGCCGCCGGCCGGCGCGGGCTGCCGGGGCCGGCACACCTGGGTGTCGGGCGGTGCGGTGGAACGCGCGGCGAAGATGGTCCGCACCCAGCTGCTCCAGCCGCTCGCCCACAAGTTCGGCATGTCCGCGGAGCTGCTGCAGATCACCGACGGCAAGATCACCTCGTACGACGGGGTGCTGTCCACGACCGTCGCCGAGGCGCTGGACGGCAAGGAGCTGTGGGCCACCGCCCAGTGCCGCCCCCACCCCACGGAGCCGCTGGACGAGGCCGGCCAGGGCGACGCCTTCGTCGGCATGTCCTTCTGCGCCGTCCGGGCCGTCGTCGACGTCGACATCGAGCTGGGCTCGGTACGGGTGGTGGAGCTGGCGGTCGCCCAGGACGTGGGCCGGGTGCTCAACCCGGCGCAGCTGGCCGCGCGGATCGAGGCGGGCGTGACCCAGGGCGTGGGCGTGGCCCTCACCGAGAACCTGCGCACCCCGCGCGGTGTGATCCGCCACCCCGACCTGACCGGCTACGCCCTCCCCACGGCCCTGGACGCCCCCGACATCCACATCGTGAAGCTGGTGGAGGAGCGGGACGTGGTGGCCCCCTTCGGCGCGAAGGCGGTCAGCGCGGTCCCGGTGGTGACGTCCCCGGCGGCCATCGCCTCCGCGGTACGCGCCGCCACCGGCCGCCCGGTCAACCGCCTCCCCATCCGCCCCCAGGCGGCAGTGGTGACCAACGGCTGACCCGGCCCCGCCCTCCTCGGGGCTTCCTGGGACTGGGGGCAACGTCTTTGTCCCCTCGTGCGTCTGTTGTGGTGAAGGCCGTTGTCAGTGGCGGCGCGTAATGTGCGAAACGCCGGTGACGGCAGCCGAGCACATGCACCACGGGGGACTCATGACCACGACGGGAACGACGGGCATCGCCGCCCTGACGAGACGCACCGGCACGTCCTTCTCGCTCGCCCTGGCGCGGGAGTTCGGCCGCGGCGGAGTCTTCCGCTTCGAGGAGGTCGACTTCCCCGCCACGCTCACCCACGAGCCGACCCGCCGCTTCCTGAGCGAGACGGGCCTGCCCGAGGACGGCGGCATCTTCGCCCTGGACACCGAACTCCCGCTGCGCACCCTCACGGAGTACTACGCCCACGCCTGCGACTACGGGGACGGCTTCCGGTTCCTGCCCCCGTCCCTCCCCTCCGACGCCGACCACCTCATACGCCTCGGCTCCCTGCTCGACGGCAACAGCCTCCTGGTCCACGGCACCACGGGCGAAATCCTGCACTGGAACGACTGGACCACCACCCTCCGCCCCCTCAACGCCGACGTAGCCACCCTCGCCTTCGCCCTCTGGCTCCTCCACCGCAGAACGACCCCCGGCGCAGTGGCCGGCATCGAACCGGCGTAGCTCTCGCCCCTGCCGCTGCCGACGTCACAGACCTGAACCACCGGTGGCGTCTACGACCCGCCCCGTCACCCACCGCGCATCGTCGGACGCCAGGAAGGCCACCACACCGGCCACGTCCTCACACCACTTCGCCGTCTGGCATACTCGAAGTATGGCCACTCGGAAGATCACCATCACCGTGCCCGAAGAGCTGGTGGAATCGATCAAGCAGCGGGTCGACGCGCGTGGGGTGTCCGGCTATATCGCCGCCGCCGCGGCACATCAGGACGCCATGGACCGGCTGCGCGAGTTGGCGGATCGTCTGGAGGAGGAGCACGGTTCGCTGACGGACGAGGAACAGCAGGCGGCGCTGGAACGGATCGCCGCCGTCGACAGCTGGCATGACGAACAGCGCTCGGGTTCGGACGAGGCCGCGTGAGCCGCACCGCTCGGGCGAAGCTGCACCGGCCGAGACAGCGCGTCTTCGTCTTCGACTCGGAAGCTCTCTCCAAGGCGGTTCACGGGGACCGGGAGATCACCGCGCTGATCAAGGCTGCTCCGCGGCTCGACATCCCGATCATCACCGCGTCGCTCACGACCTTGGAGGCCTGGGACCCGCGTGAGGGGTCGAAGCAGGCGCTGTGGAACTGGGCTCTGTCCCGGATCCGCCTTGTGCACACGGACGATCAGGTGATCGCCCTGGCTCGCGACATGCTGAAGGCCGCCGGCCTGCACGGCCACAAGTACGCAATCGACGCCGTTCTCGCGGCCGTTGCCGTCCGGGAAGGCGCACAGGGTGCGCAGGCCACGGTCTTCACATCCGACACCGACGACATGAACCAGCTCCTCGCCGGCCACCCCGTGCGAGTGGAAAAGGTGTGACCCATCGGAAGAGGAAGAGCGCACCGGGCCTTGCGCGGCACCAGCAGAGACGCCGCCCCTTCGTTGCGCCTGGTCAGACGATCAGAAGCCGTGGCGGGAATCGAACCCGCGTACCTCGCCGCGAGCGGAGCTCGCTGATGGATGCTGCGCAGGCGAGTCCCTCAGCCACTCGGGCACACGGCCTTGGTCGGTGCTTCGACCGTACGAGTCCGGTGATGGCGGGCTCAAGGGAAGCGGGGTGCCTGCAATGGGACTGCCATGTGCTGTTCATGAAAGGAAGGGGCTCGGGAAGTAGGACCAAGGGAGGAGAGGGGGGACCGCCTCCGGACAGGGGTCAACGGGGTGCTTGGCCCTTACCCTGGCGGGCATGAGTGCCCTTGAACCGCGTGACACCGATGTCGCCGCCGACGCCTTGGCCATGGAGCCCCAGGACACCGTGCTGAGCCGGTCGTACCGGGCGCTCAGCATCGGCATCGTGTCCGTCGTCCTGCTGATCGCCTTCGAGGCGACCGCCGTCGGTACGGCGATGCCCGTGGCGGCGCGGGAGCTGGACGGGGTGTCGCGGTACGCCTTCGCGTTCTCCGCGTTCTTCACAACCAGCCTGTTCGGCATGGTGCTCTCCGGACAGTGGTCGGACCGGCGCGGGCCGCTCGGGCCGCTGACCGCGGGGATCGCCGCCTTCGCGGCCGGGCTGCTGCTGGCGGGGACGGCGGTGTCGATGTGGCCGTTCATTTTCGGCAGGGCCGTGCAGGGGCTGGGCGGCGGGCTGGTGATCGTCGCGTTGTATGTCGTGGTCGGGCGGGCGTATCCGGAGCGGCTGCGTCCGGCGATCATGGCGGCGTTCGCGGCGAGCTGGGTGGTGCCCTCGATCGTCGGCCCGCTGGCCTCCGGGGCGGTGACCGAACACATCGGCTGGCGCTGGGTGTTCCTCGGCATCCCGGTGCTGGTGCTGCTCCCGCTGGGGCTGGCGCTGCCGCAGATACGGCGGAAGGCCGCCGGTCCGGTCGGTGGTGACCCGGGGGAGGGCGGGGCGGAGCAGGCCTCGTTCGACCGCCGGAGGATCAAGCTGGCGCTGGGGATCTCGGTGGGCGCGGGGCTGCTGCAGTACGCGGCGCAGGACCTGCGCTGGTTCTCGCTGCTGCCGGGCGCCGCCGGGCTTGCGCTGCTGGTGCCGGCCGCGCTGGGGCTGCTGCCGCGCGGCACCTACCGGGCCGCCCGCGGCCTGCCCTCGGTGGTGCTGCTGCGCGGTCTCGCCGCGGGCTCCTTCATCTCCGCGGAGTCCTTCGTGCCGCTGATGCTGGTCACCCAGCGGGGGCTCAGCCCGACCCTCGCCGGGTTCTCGCTCGCGGCGGGCGGCGTCACCTGGGCGCTGGGCTCGTGGGTGCAGTCACGGCCCCGGCTCGAGGCGTACCGGGAACGTCTCACCACCTTCGGGATGCTGCTGGTGGCCGCAGGCATCGCCGCCGCCCCCAGCGTGCTGATCCAGGCAGTGCCCGCCTGGACGGTGGCCGTCGCCTGGGCCTTCGGCTGCTTCGGGATGGGGCTGGTCATCTCCTCCAGCAGCGTGCTGCTGCTGAAGCTCTCCCCGCCCGAGGAGGCCGGCACCAACTCCGCCGCCCTGCAGATCTCCGACGGACTGTCCAACACCCTGCTCCTCGCCGCGGGCGGTGCGGCCTTCGCCGCGCTCGGCGGCGGCGCGGTCAGTCATGCGGCGGGCCAGGCCGGCGCGATCACCGGCTCCCATCCGGCCGCGTTCGCCGCCGTGTTCCTGCCGATGGCCGCGGTGGCGCTGCTCGGGGTGTGGGTGACGACCCGGCTGCGAGTCCGGTGAGCAAGGCGAGCAAAGGGGAGTAAAGGAGTAGAGGGGGGCAAAGGGCAAGAGGCAGAGGAGGCGAGCCCGCACGGCTGTGATGTCGGTCCCACCCGCGAGGGGTGCGGTGGCGTCCGCGCATGACGGGCGGCGGGCCGCCGGTAGGGTGGCCCGGTTGTCATACGTAGCCGCTCGACCCCCACGGAGACCGTGACTACCACCGCCGGCACCCCGTCGCACTCGCACCACCTGTCACCCGCCTTCCCCGGGCGGGCCCCCTGGGGAACCGCCAGCAAGCTGCGTGCCTGGCAGCAGGCCGCCATGGACAAGTACATCCAGGAGCAGCCGCGTGACTTCCTGGCCGTGGCGACCCCCGGCGCCGGTAAGACGACGTTCGCCCTGACGCTGGCCTCCTGGCTGCTGCACCACCACGTGGTGCAGCAGGTGACGGTGGTCGCACCGACCGAGCATCTGAAGAAGCAGTGGGCCGAGGCGGCCGCGCGCATAGGGATCCGCCTTGACCCCGAGTACAGCGCCGGACCGCTGAGCAAGGAGTACCACGGCGTCGCCGTCACCTACGCCGGTGTCGGCGTCCGCCCCATGCTGCACCGCAACCGTGTCGAGCAGCGCAAGACCCTCGTCATCCTCGACGAGATCCACCACGCCGGTGACACCAAGTCCTGGGGCGAGGCCTGCCTGGAGGCGTTCGAGCCGGCCACCCGGCGGCTCGCGCTGACCGGTACGCCGTTCCGCTCGGACACCAACCCCATCCCCTTCGTCACGTACGAGGAGGGCGACGACGGCATCCGGCGCTCCGCCGCCGACTACACCTACGGCTACGGCTCCGCCCTCGCGGACGGCGTCGTGCGCCCGGTCATCTTCCTCAGCTACAGCGGCAATATGCGCTGGCGCACCAAGGCCGGCGACGAGATCGAGGCCCGCCTCGGCGAGCCGATGACCAAGGACGCCGTCAGCCAGGCCTGGCGCACCGCGCTCGACCCCCGCGGCGAGTGGATGCCGGCCGTGCTGCGCGCCGCCGACCAGCGGCTGACCGAGGTCCGCAAGGCCATCCCCGACGCGGGCGCCCTGGTGATCGCCTCCGACCAGGAGGCGGCCCGCGCCTACGCCAAGCTCATCCGGGACATCACCGGCCACAAGGCGACGCTGGTGCTCTCCGACGACGCCGGCGCGTCCAAGCGGATCGACGAGTTCAGCGCGAGCGACGACCGCTGGATGGTCGCCGTCCGCATGGTGTCCGAGGGCGTCGACGTGCCCCGCCTCGCCGTCGGCGTGTACGCCACCACCATCTCCACCCCGCTGTTCTTCGCCCAGGCCGTCGGCCGTTTCGTACGGTCCCGGCGGCGCGGCGAGACCGCGTCCGTGTTCCTGCCGACCATCCCCGACCTGCTCTCCTTCGCCAACGAGATGGAGCGCGAGCGCGACCATGTGCTCGACAAGCCGAAGAAGGACGGCGAGGAGGACCCGTACGCCGAGTCCGAGAAGGAGATGGAGGAGGCGAACAAGCAGCAGGACGAGGACACCGGCGAGCAGGAGATGCTGCCGTTCGAGGCGCTTCAGTCCGACGCCGTCTTCGACCGGGTCATGTACAACGGGGCCGAGTTCGGCATGCAGGCCCACCCCGGCAGCGAGGAGGAACAGGACTACCTGGGCATTCCGGGCCTTCTGGAGCCCGACCAGGTGCAGTTGCTGCTGCAGAAGCGGCAGGCCCGGCAGATCGCGCACAGCCGCAGGAAGCCCGCCGAGGAGGCCGACCTGCTCGAACTGCCCGCCGAGCGGCGGCCGGTGGTCTCCCACAAGGAGATGATGGAGCTGCGCCGCAAGCTCAACAGCCTCGTCGGCGCCTACGTCCACCAGAGCGGCAAGCCGCACGGGGTGATCCACACCGAGCTGCGCCGGGTCTGCGGCGGGCCGCCCGCCGCCGAGGCCACGGCGGGGCAGCTGAGGCAGCGGATCGCCAAGGTGCAGGAGTGGGCCACGCGCATGCGGTGACGGGGACTTATGCGGTCAAAGTTCGCTCAATCCTGAACTTCCATGACCGGATTCTGGACGGAGCCTTCCGCTGGCCGAACAGGCTCGCTACTGTCCCGCTACGCACACGCCCCGTGGCAGCGTCGCCGCGGAGCGCAGCCGTGAAGCGACTGTGCCCGGAAACGACCGGGCCGCCGGCCGATCGGCGGCCTCTGTAGCGCGTCTCCGACCGGGACTCGGCGACGCATCGACAGCGAGGGGGTCGCCGACCTCACCACTAAGGAGTGGGCGTCGTGACCGCGGAGACCTCTCAGACGCTCGACAGGGGACTGCGTGTCCTCAAGCTGCTGGCCGATACGGACCATGGGCTGACCGTCACCGAGCTTTCCCAGAAGCTGGGCGTGAACCGTACCGTTGTGTACCGGTTGCTCGCCACGCTGGAGCAGCATGCCCTTGTACGTCGTGATCTGGGCGGACGGGCCCGGGTGGGGCTGGGGGTGCTGCGGCTGGGGCGGCTGGTGCATCCGCTGGTGCGGGAGGCGGCGATGCCGGCGCTGCGGTCGCTGGCGGAGGACATCGGGGCGACGGCGCATCTGACGCTGGTGGACGGGGCGGAGGCGCTGGCGGTCGCGGTGGTGGAGCCGTCGTGGACGGACTATCACGTGGCGTACCGGGCGGGGTTCCGGCATCCGCTGGACCGGGGAGCGGCGGGTAAGGCGATACTCGCGGCGAGGCAGCAGCCGAACGGGGATCCCGGGTACACGTTGACGCATGGGGAGTTGGAGGCGGGGGCCTGCGGGGCTGCGGCCCCGTTGCTGGGGGTGACGGGGGTCGAGGGGAGTGTCGGGGTCGTGATGCTGGCGGAGGTTGTGCCGGAGCGGGTCGGCCCCCGGGTTGTGGAAGCGGCGCGGGAGGTTGCGGAGGCACTGCGCTGACGGCCCCAGCGGCGCGACTGCCCGCAGCTACGTGGCGGCGCGACTGCCCGCAGCTACGCAAGCCGGCACGACTGCCCGCAGTTGCGTAGTGGGGGTACGTGCGACTGCCCGCGGCTGCGTACGGGGCGCAAGTTAGATTGACTTTGTGCTCTCTCGTCTCTCGCGTCCCCGGGCGATCGCCGTGTGCGGTGCCCCCGTCGTCGCCCTGCTGGCCACCGCCGCCTTCGCACCGCTGCCCTTCTCCGTCGCCCAGCCCGGTATGACGGCCGATGTGCTCGGCAAGAACAAGGGGACGCAGGTGATCACGATCTCCGGGGCGCCCGTGCGGAAGACCAGCGGGCAGCTGCGGATGACGACGATCGAGGCGACCTCCCCGGACACCCGCGTCACCCTGCCCGAGGTGATCGACAGCTGGTTCCGCACCGATCAGGCGGTGATGCCGCGCGACTCCGTCTACCCGACCGGGGACACCACGCGGGAGATCCAGCAGTACAACCGCGCGCAGATGAAGAAGTCGCAGGACGAGGCGACCGCGGCCGCGCTGAACTACCTGAAGCTGGACGACAAGGACATCGACGTCAAGCTGGAGCTGGCCGACGTCGGCGGCCCCAGCGCCGGGCTGCTGTTCTCGCTCGGCATCGTCGACAAGCTCGACGGCGACGGCGACGGGGGCGATCTCACCGGCGGCCGGGTCGTCGCCGGCACCGGGACCATCGACGCGAGCGGCAAGGTCGGTGCCGTGGGCGGCGTGCCGCTCAAGACGCAGGCCGCCCGCCGGGACGGCGCCACCGTCTTCCTGGTGCCCAGGGCGGAGTGCGCCGACGCGAAGGCCGAGCTGCCCAAGGGCCTGCGGCTGGTCCCGGTCACCACCCTCAAGGGCGCCGTCGACGCGCTGGCCGCGCTGGACAAGGGCACGGGCAAGGTCCCCAGCTGCTGAGCCCTGAGCCCACCCGAAGCCCTCGCGGTGCCCGCTAGTGACCTGAGTCGGAGATTCGTCGTTGGTTCGGTATGAGTCGTCCGGGTCCGAAGATTCCGCCGTTGTCGGT
>NZ_BAAAGU010000108.1:0-10489 GCF_039524635.1 Streptomyces thermocarboxydovorans
CACCCCCTCCGGCGCCCGCCGCACCCCCGGCCGCACCGCCCGCCGCGCCCCCGGCCGCGGCGCAGGCAGCACCCCAGCCCGCACCGCAGTCCGCGCCGCAGACCGCAGCACACCCCACAACCCAGCCCACATCACAGGCAGCACCACAGCCCGCACCGCAGACCGCAGCACACCCCACAACCCAGCCCACATCACAGGCAGCACCACAGCCCGCACCGCAGACCGCCCCCGCGCCCGGCCGGCAGGGCGCGCACCCCGCCGCGGCCTCCTCCGCCGCCGGAGCCTCCCAGCCGCAGCACGCCCCCGGTGGCGGCGTCTACCGTCCCGCGCAGCCCGAGGACTACCCGCTGCAGGCGCCGGACCCCCGGGTGGCCGCCGCCGAGCCGGTGCGGGCCGCTCCCCGGCCCGAACCGGCGCAGAGCGCCGCCGCGGCCGAGCCCGCCGAGGGCGAGAGCGGTACCGTGTGCGTGGCCTGCCGCGCCGGACGGGTGGACGACGACGGCTACTGCGAGAACTGCGGCCACGCCCAGCCGCGCGAACGGGACCACATGGAACAGGAATGCGGCCCCGTGGCTGCGGTCAGCGACCGTGGCCTGCGCCACCACCGCAACGAGGACGCCTTCGCGATCGGCACCACCACGCTGCCCGACGGCTCCCCCGCCTCCGTGGCGATCGTCTGCGACGGCGTCTCCTCGGCGACCCGCCCGGACGAGGCCTCGCTGGCCGCCGCCCGCGCGGCGAGCGAGTCGCTGCTGGCGGCCCTGCCGCGCGGCACGCACCCGCAGCAGGCGATGCACGACGCGATCCTCGCCGCCTCGGACGCGGTCAACGCCCTCGCCGACGAGCCCGCGACCGCCCGTGAGCACGCCCCGCACCAGAACGCCCCGGCCTGCACGATCGTCGGCACCGTCGTCACCAGCGGGCTGCTGATCGTCGGCTGGGTCGGCGACAGCCGCGCCTACTGGGTCCCGGTGGACCGCTCCGCCCCGCCGGCCCGGCTCACCGAGGACGACTCCTGGGCCGCGCAGATGGTCGCCGCGGGCCTGATGGGCGAGGCCGAGGCGTACGCCGACCAGCGCGCGCACGCGATCACCGGCTGGCTGGGCGCGGACGCCTACGAACTGGAGCCGCACACCGCCTCGTTCAAACCGGACCGGCCGGGCATGGTCATGGTCTGCACCGACGGCCTGTGGAACTACGCGGAGTCCGCCGAGGAGATGGCCGAGGTGGTGCCCGCCGACGCCCATCTGCGCCCGCTGCACAGCGCCCGGGTGCTGGTCGGTCACGCCCTCGACGGCGGGGGCCACGACAACGTAACAGTGGCTCTGGTGCCGTTCCCGGCCGCCGCCGCGGGGGCAGGATCGGCCTGAGAGGCCGCGTACCGGCCGGGCACTCGCCGCGTAGCGCGGGCCTGAAGCGGGGAAGTATCAACGGGCCGGAGGGGACCGGTCGTGGTCCGACGCCGCCCGCGCCTCGCGGGGGCATTGAGGGGGATCGAAGCTGGCATGGCCAATCTTTCGAAATCGAACGTGCCCCGGTTCTCGGTGGATGTGTACCAGAACGAGTACCTGCCCGAGGGGGCCGGGCAGGTCGACGCCGTCGTCACGGTGACCGCGACCGGCGGCGGCACCATCGGCAACGCGGTGACGGCACCCCATCTGTACTCGCCGGGCGAGGGCCCGTCGGCCGCGGTGGTGCTGATGGTCGACTGCTCGGGTTCAATGGACTACCCGCCGACCAAGATGCGCAACGCCCGGGACGCCACGGCCGCCGCGATCGACGCGCTGCGCGACGGCGTCCACTTCGCGGTGGTCGGCGGCACCCATGTGGCGAAGGAGGTCTACCCCGGCGGCGGGCTGCTGGCCGTCGCCCACGCCGCCACCCGCGGCCAGGCCAAGCAGGCGCTGCGCAAGCTGAGCGCGGGCGGCGGCACGGCGATCGGCACCTGGCTGCGGCTGGCCGACACGCTGCTGGCGTCGGCGGACGTGGCGATCCGGCACGGCATCCTGCTCACCGACGGCCGCAACGAGCACGAGTCGCCCGAGGATCTGAAGGCGGCGCTGGACGCCTGCGCCGGGCGCTTCACCTGCGACGCGCGCGGGGTCGGCACCGACTGGGAAGTGAAAGAAGTCACAGGGATCGCCTCGGCGTTGCTCGGCACCGCCGACATCGTCGCCGATCCGGCCGGACTCGCCGCGGACTTCACGCAGATGATGGAGGCGGCGATGGGCAAGGAGGTCGCGGATGTCTCCCTGCGGCTGTGGACCCCGGTGGGCACCACTGTGAGATTCGTCAAGCAGGTGGCCCCGACGGTGGAGGAGCTCACCGACCGCCGCACCGAGGCGGGTCCGCGGGCCGGCGACTATCCGCTGGGCTCCTGGGGCGACGAGTCCCGCGACTACCACATCTGTGTCGAGGTGCCGCCCGCCGGCATCGGCCAGGAGATGCTCGCCGCCCGCGTGTCGCTGGTGATTCCGCGGCCCGACGGCACCGTGGAGAACCTCGGCGCGCAGGGCCTGGTGCGGGCGGTGTGGACCGACGACGTGGCCGCGTCGACCGCCATCAACCCGCAGGTCGCGCACTACACGGGACAGGCCGAGCTGGCACAGGCCATCCAGCAGGGACTTGATCTGCGCAAAGCGGGCGATTTTGATGGAGCAACGGCCAAACTGGGCCGCGCGGTTCAGCTGGCGAGCGCGTCCGGCAACGCGGATACTGCGAAACTGCTTGCGAAGGTGGTGGACGTCGTGGACGCCGCGACCGGTACTGTGCGACTGAAGGCGAAGGTCGAGGAGGCCGACGAGATGACGCTCGAGACTCGGTCCACCAAGACCGTTCGTGTAAAGAAGTGACCTGCAAGTACCCGAACGTGCCTGTACGTACCTGTAAGTGAAGAGCCTGACCCCTTGGGGTTGGAGAAGTCCGGTCGGATGCGGCCGGGAAGGAGAGGGGGAAGCGCCGACATGCCGACCTGCCCGAACGGACACCAGTCGGGTTCCGACGACTGGTGCGAGGTCTGCGGTCACCGCATGGCGGGTGCCGTGCCTCCGCCCCCTCCTCCGCCGCCCGCTCCCGGCGGCTACGGGTTCCCGCCGCCCGGCGGCCCGCAGGGCCACGGTGGTCCCGGCGGCCCCGGTGGTTTCGGCGGCGGCCAGCCCGAGCTGTGCCCGCAGTGCCGTACGCCGCGTGAGGGCGGCGCGCCGTTCTGTGAGGAGTGCCGCTGGAACTTCCTGACGAACACGGCGACCACGTACACCCCGCCCGCCCCGCGTCCGCCGGCCCCCGGCCCGGGCGGCCCCGGCGGCCCCGGTGGCCCCGGTGGTCCCGGTGGTCCCGGTGGTCCCGGTGGCGGCCACTACCAGCAGCCGCCCGGCCCGTCCTACGGCGGCGGCGACGCGTACGACTATCAGGGCTCCCGCCCCTCGCAGGTGAACCGTCCCGCGGAGCCGATCCCGCCCGGCCCGCCCGGATACGGCGGCCCGGGTGGCCCCGGCGGTCCCGGCGGTCCCGGTGCTCCGCAGGGCTACCAGGCCGGTCCGCCGGCCCCGCCCGGATACCCGCAGGACACCGGCCGGCAGCAGCCGGGCGGCCCGTCCTACGGCGGCGGGGACGACGACTGGGTGATCTCCCCGCCCGCGGGCGGCCCCGGCCAGCAGGGCGGCGGCTACGGCTACCCGCAGCCCGGCGCGCCCCAGGCACCGCAGGACCCCGGCGGCTACGGCCAGCAGCAGAACAACAACAACCAGGGCCAGGGCACCTGGACGGCGATCATCGGTCCCGACCGTGAGTACTTCATGGCGATGATGCAGCGTTCCGGTCCCGAGGCCGCGGGCCTGAACCTGCCCGCGTACTCGCCCGAGCAGACGCGTCCGCTCACCGGCAACCAGGTCACCATCGGGCGCCGCCGCCACTCCACCGGCGACACCCCGGACATCGACCTGTCGACCCCGCCGGAGGACCCGGGAGTCTCGCACCAGCACGCGGTGCTGGTCCAGCAGCCGGACGGCAGCTGGGCGGTCGTCGACCAGAACTCGACCAACGGCACCACGGTCAACGGCGGCGAGGAGCCCATCCAGCCCTTCGTCCCGGTGCCGCTCCAGGACGGGGACCGGGTGCACGTGGGCGCCTGGACGACGATCACCATCCGCCGCACTTAAGCAAACCAAGCCGCCCGCCCCGCCCCCGCTCAGGCGGTCTGGCCGGCGGGGGCGAGCGGCCATACGTCGGGACCGTCCGGGTCGTCCAGCCAGGCCCGGGTCCCGTCGCCGTCGACGGTGAGGCCGTAGCGTTCGCGCTGCGGCCTCCCGGCGCGTTCCCACACCTCGTACGCCTCGCGGGGATCGAGGCCGCTGCCCGCGGTCAGCGCCAGCAGGAAGCGGAACAGTTCGTGCCGTGCGGCCTCCTCCGGCAGGCCGGTCGGATCGGGCGGCTCCGGCCGCGAGCGGGCCGCGCCGCGCAGCGGGACGAAGTAGGCGGGGGTGTGCAGGAAGCGCCCCTCGGCCCGGCCCGCGTCGTGCACGGTGAGCGCCACGACGCCGGTGGCGTAGGGGGCGAGGATCCGGCCTCCGGGGCGGGTCTGCGCGAGCCAGGCGGGCGGGACCGAGGGCAGGGCGCAGGTCGCGATGATCCGGTCGAAGGGAGCACGATCGGGGGCGCCGCGCGCCCCGTCGCCGGTGACCACGGCCGGGTGGTAGCCGGCGGCGGCCAGATTGCGGCGGGCGGGCTCGGTGATCTCCCGGTCGAGGTCGACGGTGGTGACCAGGTCGTGGTCGCCGAGCCGGTGGGCGAGCAGGGCGGCGTTGTAGCCGCTGCCGGTGCCGATCTCCAGCACCCGGTCGCCGTCCCGGACGCCGAGGGCGGCCAGCATCAGCGCCATCAGGGACGGCTGGCTGCTCGAGGAGAGCAGTTCGCCGTCGCGCAGCACGAGGCCCAGCGGGGTGTCCTGGTAGGCGCCGCGCAGCCACTGCTCGCGCGCCCGCGGATCGGGGTCGTCGCAGCTGCGCCGCTCGTAGCCCCCGGCCGTGCCGACGTAGTAGGACGGCACGAACAGATGCCGGGGCACGGCCGCGAACACCTCGCGCCAGACGGGGTCCTCGTCGAAGGCCCCGCTCGCGGCGATCTCCCGCACCAGCGCCTCGCGCGCCGGGACGGCGATCTCCTCCAGCTCCGGCCGCACCGCATGCCCATACCCGCCCATCTCTCCACGGTAGAGGCGGGAGGGCTCCTTGGCGGCGGACCTAGGTCACACCTAGGTCTTGAGTCCTAACCCGATCGGTCTGAGAGCATGGACGGCGTGACAGAGATTCGGCGCGGCACGCTTCAGGAGCAGACCTTCTACGAGCAGGTCGGCGGGGAGGAGACCTTCCGCCGGCTGGTCCACCGTTTCTACCAGGGTGTGGCCGAGGACCCGGTGCTACGGCCCATGTACCCCGAGGAGGACCTGGGCCCCGCCGAGGAGCGCCTGGCGCTGTTCCTCATGCAGTACTGGGGCGGTCCGACGACGTACAGCGAGAACCGGGGGCACCCGCGGCTGCGGATGCGGCACGCCCCGTTCCGGGTCGACCGGGAGGCGCACGACGCCTGGCTGAAGCACATGCGGGTCGCCCTGGACGAGCTGGGTCTGTCCGAGGAGCACGAGCAGACCCTGTGGAAGTACCTGACGTACGCCGCGGCCTCGATGATCAACACCCCGGACTGAGCCACGCGCACGTCCCCGGGGCCCATGTGGGCCCCGCACCCACGTCCCCCGCCGTGCGGAATCCGGTCACTCTTCGCCGATATTCGATCACGATCTGGTCAAGTCCGCGCGACAAGCGCTTACCGTCGGCCGGTCGTCTCTGACACCATCGCCCGGAGGTCTGGACAACGGGGGCCGGACGACACGGGCGGGGGGCTCGGGTGGGGAGCGCGGGGGGGCTGGCGAGGTTCGTCCTCGCGCGGGCACGGGCCCACCGGCCGCTGCTCGCCGCGGCCCTGCTCACCGTTCTGCTGACCACCACGGTCCTGGCCGCCCTCACCGCCTGCTCCGCCGCCATCGGCGACGCGGCCCTGCGCCACGCGCTCGGCGACGAGCGGAACGCCGCCGGCACCACGCTCGTCGTCGAGTCCGACGTACCGGCGAAGGATCGCGCCGAGGCCGAGCCGGCCGTGCGCGAGGGGGCCCGGCGGGCCTTCGACGGTCTGCCGGTGACCCTGAGCAGCCTGAGCCGCTCCGGCCCGTACGCCCTCCCCGGCTCGCTGCGGCCCGCCGACGAGCGCACCGCGGACGGCTCCCTGGACCGCACTGCGGACGACGACCCCGATCTCACCCATTTCGCGGCGCTGGAGCCGGCCCAGGTGCGGATCACCGAGGGCCGGATGCCGCGGGCCGCCACCGGATCCGGGCCGGTCGAGGCCGCGCTGCCCGAGGCCGCCGCCGACCGCCTCGGCCTGAAGGCGGGCGCCCGCCTAACGCTCGCCGACCGCCTCGGCGGCTCCCCGGTGCCGGTGCGGATCACCGGCGTGTACCGGCCGGTGGACGTCACCCGCCCCTACTGGCAGCTGGACGAGCTGCACGGGCGCGGCACCGTCGAGATCGACTTCACCACCTACGGCCCGCTGCTCGCCCCGCCGTCCGTGCTTGCCGGTGACCGGGTCAGCGAGGGCGGCACGGCCTGGCTGGCCGCGGCCGACTTCACGGCGCTGCGCACCGAGCGGATCGACGCGCTGCGCGAGGCGATGCGGGCCGGCTCCGCCGCCCTGCGCGAGGACGAGGCGCTGGGCGGCGCGGAGGCCACCAGTGCGCTGCCCGGCGTGCTCGACCGGGTGGAGCGCTCGCTGCTCGTCTCCCGCTCCACCCTGCTGATCATCGCGCTGCAGCTGGCCCTGCTCGCCGTGTGCACCCTGCTGCTGGTGGCCCGGCTGCTGAGCGCCGCACGGGCGGGCGAGACCCGGCTGGTGCGGGCGCGCGGCGGCTCCGGCGCCCAGGTGGCGCGGGTCGCCGCTCTGGAGGCGCTGCTGCTGGCCGTGCCCGCGGTGGCCTGCGCCCCGCTGCTGGCGGGCCCGCTGACCGGGCTGCTCGCCGGGCAGGGCGCGCTGGCCCGGATCGGGCTGCACCTGGACACCTCGGTCGGTGACGCGGCCGGGCGCGGCACGGTGTGGCTGGTGGCGGCGGCGGTGGCGCTGGGCTGCGCGCTGGCCGTCACGGTGCCCGCGCTGCTGTCGTCCCGGTCGCTGTTCCGGCCCGGCCGGGCCCGCTCGCTGCCCGGTGCGGTGCGCGCCGGGGCGGACCTCGGGCTGCTGGCGGTGGCCGCCGTGGCGTACTGGCAGCTGAGCCGGCAGCCGTCCGGCGCGATCGGCCACGACCTCGACAGCGACGCCATCGACCCGCTGGTGGTCACCGCGCCCGAGCTGGCGCTGCTCGCCGGCACCGTGCTGACGCTGCGGCTGCTGCCGCCGGTGGCGCGGCTGGCCGAGCGGCGAGCGGCCGGCAGTCGCGGGCTGCCGGGGGCGCTGGCGGGCTGGCAGTTCAGCCGCCGCCCGATGCGCGGCGCGGGGCCGGTGCTGCTGCTGGTGCTGGCGGTGGCGCTGGGCATGCTGGCGATCGGCCAGGGCTCCTCCTGGGACCGCTCGCAGAGCGACCAGGCGGACTTCCGGGCCGGCGCCCACGTGCGGCTGCTGGCCGCGGGCGACAGTGAGCCGGGCCGTACCGAGACCTACGGGGCGGTTCCCGGCGTCCGGGCGGTCGCCCCCGCATATCGCACGGAGGTGCCGCTGTCGGGCAATCGCACCGCGACGGTGCTGGCGCTGGACACCGGGCACGCGGCCGGGACCGTGCTGATGCGCTCCGACCTGGCCGATGAGCCGGTGGACGACCTGCTCGGCTCGCTCACCCCGAAGGGCGAAACCGCCGGTGTGCGGATCCCCGAGAGCACCCGCCGGCTGACCCTGGCGGCGCGGCTGACGGGCGCCGGGCCGGACTCGGCGGTGGAGGTGCGGGCCACGCTCGTCGACCAGTACGGCGTCCCCCACCGGCTCCCCCTGGGCCGGCTCCCCAGCGACGGGCGCACCCACGCGCTCACCCTGGACCTCGCCGCCGCCTCAGAGGGCTCACCGGGCCCCATGACGCTGACCGGGCTCCAGCTCGACCTGCCCCAGCCGCGCGGCCGGGCCCGGACGCACCGCTTCACCGCGGCCTCGCTGACCGCCACGGACGCCGGCGGCCGGGACCGGCGCCTGGCGCTCCCCTCGGCACGGTCCGCGTGGGCGCTGTCGGCAAAGACCAGCGGCACCGCCGCCGACGCCCGCAGCGGCCCGTCCCGGCCCCGCCTCACCCCGGGCGGCCCGCTGACCGTCAGCTACGGCACCGGCCGCATCCCCCGGGAGAACCGCTGGGCGAACTGGATGGTCACCGTCCGGATGCAGCTTCCGCAGCCGGAGACGCCGGTGATCAGCGGTGTGGCCACGGACCGCTATCTGGAATCGACCGGCGCCCGCACCGGGCAGCGGGTGGACGTCACCGTCGACGGCTCCACGGTGCCGGTGCGGATCACCCGCTCGGTGCGGGAGCTGCCGTCGGCGCCGTCCGGCGGGGCGGACGACGGCGGGGCCCTGCTGCTGGACCTGCGGTCGGTCAACCGGGTCCTGCAGGACCTGTACGGCTCGGGTGTGGCGCCCACGGAGTGGTGGCTGCGGACCGCGCCGGGCGCCTCCGCGAAGGTGGCCGGGGCGCTGCGGGCGCGGCCGGACGTCGACCCGTCCCGGGTGGTGGTGCGCGACGAGATCGCCGCGGAGCTGCGCGACGACCCGTTCGGCGCCGGTCCCGAGGCGGCCTTCGGCGCGGCGGCGCTCGCGGCGGCGGCGCTGACCGCGGTGGGTTTCGCGGTGAGCACGGCCGGGGCGCTGCGGGAGCGGTCGGCGGAGTTCGCGGTGCTGCGCGCCCTGGGCGCCTCCCGGCGGCGGCTGGCGCGGGTGGTGGTGCTGGAGCACGGGGTGCTGGTCGCCCTGGCGCTGGGGGTAGGTGTGCTGCTCGGGGCCGTCCTGGCGCGGGCGGTGATCCCGCTGATCATGCTGACGTCCGAGGCCGCCCGGCCGGTGCCGCAGGTGCTGGTGGAGCTGCCGCCCGCCCGGGTGGCGCTGCTGCTGGTGACGGTCGCGCTGGTGCCGCTCCTGGTCACGGCCGTGCTCTCGCTGCGCCGCGCGGACCCGGTGCCGGCCCTGCGGGAACAGGGAGGCGAGTGAGGTGCCCGGCACGTCCCGACCGCCCGCGCCGGTCGCGCCCTGGGTGCGGACCCGGCTGCGGTCCGCGCCCGGAGCCGCGCTGGCGCTGGCGCTGCTGGTGGCGGTGACCGCGTTCCTGGCCGCCGCGCTCCCCCGTGCCGTCGACCGGTACGGGGACGCCGGGCTGCGCCGGGCCGTGGAGTCGGCGGGCCCCGACCGGGTCACCGTGCGGGTGACGGCCCCGCAGCCCGACTTCTCCGCCTCCCCGGCGGAGCGCGAGGCGGCCCTGCGCGGCGACGCCCTCGACGCGTACCAGGCCAGGATCCTCGACCTGACCCGCCGTCACCTGCCCGTCGACGCGGGGCAGTCCTCCCACGGCGTGCGGACCGGTGAGGAGGCGGAGATGTCCGAGCCCTGGCTGCCCCGCCCGGACGGTCTGCCCGCCCGGCTGTCCCTCGCCGCCCAGAACGGGCTCGCCGGCCACTCCCGGCTGCGCGAGGGCCGGCTGCCCAGGGCAACCGGGCGGGTCACCACCGCCACCACCGCCGTCGAGGGTGCCGTCACCACCGACACCGCCCGCGCCCTGCGCATCGGGGTGGGCTCCGTCCTCAGCTTCCCGGGCCTGGAACGTCCCCCGCTCAGGGTGCGGATCACCGGCATCGTGGAGCCCCGCGAGCCGAAGGGCGCGTACTGGTCGGCCGATCCGCTGCTGCGCACCCCCGTCCTGACCGTCCTGGCCGGCGACCCGGAGATGCGGCAGTACTGGAAGGGCTCCCTGCTGCTGCCGCCGGACGCGGCACCCGCGCTGCTGGGCACCCCGCTGGAGCCATGGCGCTACTGGCAGCAGGCGCCTTCGCTCGGCGGCCTGCACGCCCACGAGGTGTCCCGGCTGCGGACCGCGGTGGCCTCGCTGGAGTCCGGCCCCGCCCAGCAGCGGGTGCGCCAGGCCACCGCGCCGGAGGTCGCGACCAGCACCGAGCTGGACGAGGTGCTCGCCGAGTACTCCCGGATGCGTTCCGCCATCGGCCCCATGGTCGCCGTCGCCGCCTTCGGCACCGGCACCGTGGCCGCCGTGGTGCTGCTGATGGCGGGCGGTCTGGCGGCCGGCCGGCGGCACGGGGAACTCACCCTGCTCCGGGCCCGCGGCGGCTCCCTGCGGGGCATCGCCGAACGGCTGCTGGCCGAGACGGCCGTGGTCGCGGTGCCCGCGGCCGGGGCGGGGCTGGCCGCCGCGTGGCTGCTGCTGCCCGGGGCCAGGCCGGGCCACTCCGCGGCGGCGGCCGCGGGCGGC
>NZ_BAAAGU010000109.1:0-10356 GCF_039524635.1 Streptomyces thermocarboxydovorans
TGGCCTTTCTCGGCCTCGCCGCAGCACTCTGCTGCTACAAACGACTCCTCCGCCTCACCACATAGGACACCGTCTTACCGAGCGGCTCGACGGTGACGGTGTACGTAGCAGACATCGCACGTGCCCCGGCGAGGGGGGAATGCGTGGCCGGAGCGACCCTCAGCACCCCGGCCACGCAAGTTGTCAGGTCAGGTGAGGACGGTGGTGAACCGCTCGTTCAGTTCGCGGCTGATGTAGAAGATGCCCTTCGCGAGCTGGTCCGGCGTCCAGGTGATGGTCGGGAAGTCGGGGTAGGTGATGTAACCGCCCGAGAAGACCTCGTTCCGGTTGCCCGACGGGTCGAAGAAGTAGATCGTCTCGCCGCGGGTGATGCCGTGGCGGGTCGGCCCCACGTCGACGGACACGTCGTCCATCGAGAACAGGTCACCTGCGTGACGGATCTCGTTCCAGTCATTGAGCCAGTAGGCGAAGTGGTGCAGCTTGCTGTTAGGGCCCTTGATGAACGCGATGTCGTGCGGGGTGTTCGTGCAGAACATCCACGAGCCGATCAGCTCGGCGTCGTCATCCAGCCCGGTCACGACCCGCTCGGAGGGCTTGAAGTCGAGGCACTCGGCGAAGAACCGCTCGAGCGTCCTCGGGTCCTCACAGGTGATGAGCGTGTGGTCGATACGAGGCACACCGACGCCGACGAGGTGACGCGGGAACGGGTCGGGGTTGAGTGACCCGGTCTCCGTGCCGGCGAATTCAATCTCGGAATACAACTCGAGCACGTGCTCCGACGGCAGCACGACACGAATGCCATCGCCCACGGAGAGATTCTCGCCCTTGCTCATCCGCTCAGTGACCGCACCGAAAGCCTGGATGCGGTTCTCGAACTTCGCAATGTCGTCGGGCGTCTCGCACTTGTAGCCGAGCTTGACCAGCCCGACGCCGCCTTCCTCGAGGACGACTGAGTGGTGGTCGTACTCGTCCCACGCCTTGAGGAACAACTTGCCCGGCTCCTCGGCAACGACCCGCATACCCAGGGTGTCGACGTAGTGCTTCCGGGACTCATCGAGGTCCGTGACACGCGTGTGCACGTACCCCAGTCGCATGACACCCATCAGTTCTTTCCCTTCTGTACAGAGGTGTTGTCGCTTGATCCGCCCTGAACTGCTGCCGCCAGGAACGGCGCTACACAGCGCAGCCGGTCGTCCTCGCGGAGCCGGATCACCGAGTCGGCGACGGGGACCGCCCGGCAGGACAGACACACACCGGCAGCACGCTCATCTGGAGTGAGAACCTCGGCGGACACCGTCACCGGGTAGTCGACCTCGCCCTCGACGAGGTCGACCTTGCAGATCCCACAGCCGCCGCGCTTGCAACCGACGCGATACGCGTAGCCGGAGCGGAAGAGCCCACTGAGGATCGGCTCGCTGTCGTGCAGCTCCACGGTCACGTCCGCTCCGGCCACGGTCAGCCACGCCACGTCATGCCTCGAAGGTGAGCAGACTCTTGTGCCCGACGCCGAGATCGGCAAGCGACTCGTGCGGCTCAGGCGACAAAGGCGCATCGTCAAGGGTCCACTCGCGAGCCGAACCCGGCACGAAACCGGGATCCGACGCTGCCCATGGTTCAACCATCCCGGCGGTGAAGTCGGCCCACGTCATGGTCTTCGGCGCCCGGAAGCAGGCCGCGGCGCAGAACGTCATGTTGTTCCGCCAGAGCACATGCACGAGCTGGTCCTCGCCGTACAGCTCCTGCCGGGAGCTCGAGGGGAACTCGTACGTTCCAATCGCTCGCAGAGCCATCGTGATCAACTCCCCTTGGTCGTTGAGGCGGCCGCCGGCTCGCTCGCGTGCCAGCGCTGCCAGTCGAGGTGGTCGAGCGACCCGGCGTACTCACCGTTGTCGCCGTCCTGGATGCCGTACCAGGCGAGGACTTCAGGCACCGACGGGCCCCCGCAGTTGCCCTGGTAGATCTGGTGTACCGGCATCCATGCCTGGACGTACTTCTCCGGCTCCCGGTCGAAGATCCACTTGCAGCCGTCGGAGCAGAAGTCGAACCGCTCGTTCTTGTAGACGCTGTGCCGCTGGCAGATGGTCGTTGGGTCACCGGGTTCGGTGAACACCATCGGGATCTGGCAGGTCTGGCACAGCTGCGGCAGTCCCTGGAAGAAGAACCGCCCACCGCCGTCGACGATCTCCTGAGCCTTGTCCCAGCGCGGCTTGTAGAGCGTGTTGAACGTGTCGGGGTACTGCTCGGCCAGCCAGGCCTGCTCCCCGGCCTCGGGCACGGTGGTCGTGAACGCCGCTGCGAAGGAGAACGAGTACAGCGTCCAGTAGACCTGGTGGCTGAGCACGTCCTTCTCCGCGATCGCGTGCTCGACGTGGCGCGGCGGCCTGATGCCGTAGAACTCCAGGTCCTTGAAGAGGCCGCCCAGCATCTGCTCCTCGAAGTAGAGCTCGAACGCCTCCTTCCAGCTCATCACCTTCCGGGGAAGCATGTAGTCGAGCATTCCGGCGACGAGCGCGGTGACCCGGTACCCGCGCCAGAACCACTTGTCGATCCACTCCTGCACGATGGGTACGTTGCCCTCGTCCTGTTCGAGCACGAACTTGATGGCCTCGAGGCCCAGCGTCATGTGCCGGCTTTCGTCGCTCTGCGCAGAGAAGCCGAAGGTCATCGACGGCAGGTCGCCATTGAAGCTGGCACCGCTCATGAACGGGACGAAGAGCAGGTTGGTCAGCAGGTACTCGAACGAGAACCCGATCGCGATGAGGAACTCGAACGGCCCGGCCGAGATCGCGTCGTCGAAGAATGACTTCGGCACCGACAGGTACCACACGCGGTCGTGCATCTTGTTCCACGAGTGCAGGCCACCGTAGTACTTGTTGTAGTTCGACAGCGTGTGGATCTCCGTCTGCGCGTGTCGCAGCTCGTCGATCGACTGGCACAGAGCGGCGAACCGCGGACCCGGGCCGTCCAAGTGCCGGGCGAGATAGGCGAAGTGGCGGTGCGCCTGGTACTCCAGCGGCGTCACACCCTGGAGGAAGAGCTTCATCGCATTCAGGTAGCGAGCATCCGAGAGAGTGAGGTGCCCCTGCGACTGCGCGAAGCCGTCGAGCACGGCGTAGAGCCGCTTGTCCTTCTCCGCCTGATACTTGCAGTACGCGTCGATCGTGAGCCGGAACGGATCCTCCCACTTCGACCAGTCGTGAATCTTGATGCCCTCGAACTTCGTGTGCGGGAACAGCTCGTCCTCGCTCACGTAGGACGGCTCCCAGTCGAGGTCACGGGTCAGCGCCGAGTAGCGCTGCTTCATGGAGAGCTTCTTCGTATTGGCCATCGCTGATCCTTCTCCTCAGTGGTCCCACTTGATGACGATTTCGTCGTCATCCCACTCGGCGATATGGCCGTAGTACGAGACGATCGCGAGCTGGAACTCGTGGGTCTCCCACGCACGGCCGAGCAGGTCCTCGACGGTTTCCCTACGGACGACCAGGCGTCCGGGGGCCTGGATCTTCACAAGTCCGGGCAGGTAGCTGACGGTGGCGTCCTGGTTGTCGCGCTCGATCGCCTCGACGACGCGGCGGGTGTCCTCCGTCGCCTCCTGGAGGTCGACTCCGACCTTGCGGACGCCGGCGGTTGGGGGGGTCATGCCGTCTCCTCGGTGTTCGTTGCGGCGCCCAGCGCGGCGGTGAGCTCTTCGGCCATGCGCCGTACGGCGTCGACAGCGCCTGCATCGATGGCTCCGTCGATGACGGCGGCCACTGCCGTGACTGACTCGATGGCCTGCGGCAGGCGCACGCCCACGATGGCACCGAGTGCCGCGCGGTTGGCCGCACCGTGCTGCTCGTCCGCGATCCACGCGGCGATCAACGCGTCGAGCCAGCGACGGTGGTCGGCGAACCAGGCGGTGAAGTGCTGCGCCACGAGGCTGTACGCCCCGGCTCCGCCGAGCAGCGCGACCTCGTCGAGGTGGCGATACAGCAGCGGGTAGAGCAGCCGGTCGATGAGGTCGAAACCGATGACCCCAGTGGCCCAGTCCGGCTCGATCAGCAGTTCCTCCACCAACCGACGCAGGCCTTGCATGCTGTCATCGTCGACCCAGACCTGCTTGGCGTCGGCGAGAGCGTCCGCCGTGCCACCCGCGGCTGCGATGCCCACCCGGCTGAGCAGCTGCGCGTTGCCGATGCGGTCGAAGGCGGCGTACGACAGGCACTGCTCCACGCTCGTGCCGTACGCGAACCTGGCGCCGTTCACGGTCACCAGCTGCGCGCCCGACTCGTAGTGGCGCAGGGGCACCATCAGCTGGGTCACCACCGTACGCCAGCTCTCCGGAAGCCGGTCGAACAGATCGCGGCTCTCGACGTACTCCAGCGTCTTACCGAAGGCCTCGTGCAGCTGCGCACGCGACGTGACGTATGGCGCGTAGTAGTACTGCCGAGGGTCGGTAAAGGAGTACGGATCGGTCAGCTTCAGTGCGGAGTAGTCCTCGTCATACAGCTCGTGTGCCGGGTCCCACAGGGGACGGTAGTGGAAATGCTCCGTCGCCTGAACGTCGATGGTGCCTTCCTCGTACCGACTCGCCGGGCGGTCGCCATACCGGTCGACGAGGTTTTGAAACGTCTTGCGCCGCGGCTCGATCACCTGCTGGCGTAGCTCGTACTGCACGGTTCCTCCTCGGGTTGACTGCGACTGTGCGCGCGCGCCGAACGGTCTGCCGCGGTCGTTCCGCGATGGGGAACGGGTCCGCTCAGCCCGTCGGCCTGGCGGCGACATCTGGATCAGTAAGGAGCAGGAGGAGCAGTGGCTCCACCTCCTCAGGGCTGGTCAGCTCACGGGGCTGGCTGGTGCCCACTCCGTCGCCGAGTAGCCGGCCCAAGGCGCGGCCGCGAGCGAATCGCGTGACGACCCGTGCGCAGCGGCCGCGGTAGCACAGCCGAAATCCGAGCCAACCGTCGACAAGCTCGTCCTCGAGCGTGATCAGCTCACCCTGGTCGGCGAGCACGGCATTGGCCTCCGACACCAACTGCTCAGCCAGCGACCTGATCAGCACCTGGTCGTCCGCCCCTACGCCCACGGGCTTCGGCACGCTGGGCCTGGTCGTTGGCTGGAGCGCCTCGTCGAGAGGTTTGCCGACGATGTCGGCCACACGGGCCATGAAGGGCGTCATCGCGTTCTCCTCACCAGCAAGCGGCGGCAGTGTCCCCGTCGCCATCGATACGGTGCGCCGATCTCGCCGCACACCGCCGCCGACGTTCCGCGTCGCGGAACACTCACGCGACCCCAGGCCAGCGGCTGGCGTTCTTCCATCACGCGGATAGGCACCGTCTCCGCGCAACCTCGACTAAGGGCCGTGCCGTGAATGATCTTTGGTGTGCCGGGTGGCCTGCTGGTTTCTGCGTCACCCGGCAAGGACGAGGTTGTGCAGGCGGGCGATGCCGAGCATGGCGTGGTGAACGCCGTCGCCTTTCAGTCGGCAGCCGCGAAGGATCTTCCAGCCCTTCATCCGGGCGAAGACGTGCTCCACGCGGGCACGGACTGTGCGGTGGGAGGTGTTGTGCTCCTCCTTCCACGCCGGGAGTTCGGTCCGGCCCTTCTCGCGGCGGTGCGGGATGACCGGGCCGGTGCCGCGGTAGCCGCCGACCGCGATGACCGTGGTCTTGCCGACGGCGTCTTTCGCGCCGGACAGCTCCCACGCCCTGCAGTCGTTGCGGTTGCCGGGGACCGGTCGGCCGGCCGCGACGACGAGCCGGGTGTCGGCGTCGATGACGACCTGGTGGCTGGTGGAGTACCGGTGGTTCCTGGACTGCTCGGCGCTGGTGTGGTCGCGGGTGGGGACAGGGGTGCCGTCCACGATCAGCACGGTGTCCTTGCGGAACCGCTTGCGCTGCTGGAGTGCGAGCGCGGGCCCGAGGTGGACGATGATGCGGTCGGCCGCCGACTTGGACACCCCGAACAGCGCGGCCAGTTGGCGCAGGGAGAGGTGCGTGCGCCCGTACGCGGCGACCAGGAGCACGCGGTCCGCCAGTGGCAGGCTCCAGGACCGGCCCTTGCGCACAGGATCCGCACCCTCACGTCTTGAGCTGCTGTTCCTGGTCGTCGTCGAGACGGTCGGGGCAGCGGGTGAGCCAGCCGGTCACGTCCCGCACGGACGGGGCTTTGCGGGGCGGATCGTCGTGGGGAAGGGCTTCGCGGAGCCGCTGCACGTACTTCTTCACGACGCTCTCGCCTCCGGGGTAGCCGCGCTCGCGGAGTTCCTCGAACAGCCGGCGGGCGACGGTGCAGCCCTCCGTCCACCGCTGGTGCAGGTAGGGCTTGTAGGGATCAAGGATGCTGGACCGGCCGGTCCAGCGGCCGACCAGGAGCTCGTCCGCGGTGGCCGCGTGGGCATGACGGCGGACAATGTTGCGGGCCAGACCGAGCCGCCGGGCGATGGGCCGCAGCCCGAGCCCTTCGTCCAGGAGGGCGTGGACGGCCGCCGCGTGCTGCTCGCGGACCCTGTCGGACAGGCGGCCGGACTGCCGTGGCTCGCCTGCGGAACGTGATGCCAGGTCTGTGATCTGTTCGGCCGGTGCGGGACGAACCGGGCCTGGCTCCTCCGGCTCGCGCAGCAGGGCACGGTGCTGGATGACCGTTTTCTCGACGGCCTCGACCAGGTTCTTCCAGATATGCCACCGGTCCGCGACATGGACCGCGTCCGGGGCGCCGAGCCGCCCGGCTTCGGCGTAGGCGGCGGAGCGGTCGCGGCAGATCACCTCGACACCGGGGTGGTCGGTGAGCCACTGGGCCACCCTCGAGATTTCCCGGTCGGGCAGCAGATCGACCGGGGTGCAGGTCTCGATGCCCACCAGGATTGTGCCGTGGTTGTGCCCCTTGCGCAGCGCGAACTCGGCGACCCCGAGCACCCGCGGCGTGTGCACATCGGGCTCCGGCAGGCGGCGTATCAGCCGCAAGAGCGTCGATCGGCTCGCCCGGACCGCAAGCGTGTCCGTCAGGCGGGCGCCGGCCCGGCCCGGCCCGCCAGCATCACCGCTACCTGTTGCAGCACCGTCTGCAGCCCGGTGCTTCGCCTCCCGTGTCGGAAGGTCAGCCCGTCCACCTGTTCGGCGAACCTCGCCTGTGAGCAGGCCCGTTCGCGGCAACGGAACCGCCGGACCTGTAACTCGAACACCACCGGTCGACCGCCGACCGCGCTGTCCGCGAGCCGACGTACGTACCGGCTGTGCACCCGGGCCGATGCCGTCCCACAGGTGGGACACACCGCCCGCTCCGCTGATGCGCGGGCCTGAACGGCCACCAACTCGCCGTCGGGCACGACGCTTTCGATCACAACACCTTCGACCTGGTGGAACCACAGGTCCTGGAGGAGGACATCACCCACGGCCGTTCATGATCACGGTTGCCGTGACCCTCCGTGGCCCCAGCACGGAAAGTGATCCAGAACCAGCGTTCAGCCGCCGCCGACAACCAGGAGCCCTGCCGCGTTACGGACCCCACCGCCAGCCGACATCACCCGTGAACCACAAGATGAGAAGGGTTCAGTGACCAGCGCAAACGTCAGATGAATTCAACTTTGCAAGAGCCCTGGGCCTCCATAGGCGCGAGTGGCGAAACAGTCAGAGGTAGAGATGACGAGCCAGCTTGTTCGCTGCCAGGATGACAAGTGGGGCAGAACGTTCAATGCGGTGCGCGACGTCACGGGCCGGTCCGCCGATGGAGATCGCAGCACGGGCACGCCCGGCCCGATCACGTACCGGTGCGGCAAGTGACATCAAACCGACCGTCGCCTCATCGCGGCTGAGTGCGACACCGCGTCGGCGCGTTTCGTCCAGCGCACGGTCCCAGGCCGCTGGTGTGCGGATCGTCGATGGGGCCACAGCGGGAAACCCAGCCGCGAGACGAAGTTCGGCGAAGGCAGGGTCAAACGCGGCTATCGCCTTGCCGGAGCTGGCGCAGTGCGCCGGCAACCGACGCCCTACATTGGCGAACAGCCGCACGCCGTTCAACGAGTGCAGTCGCTCCACGTACAGGACGTCCGCACCTTCCGGCACGGCCAGGTGGACCGTGCATCCCGTCCGCTGTCGCACATCCTCAAGCAGCGGCAGAGCCGACTGGCTCAGCTGGAACCTGCTGGCTGCCAACTGGCCCAGCTCCAATAGATGGAGACCGAGCTGATACAGCCCCGTCTCGGCGTTCTTCTCGACCAGTCCTCTGATGCACAGAGTCGTCAGCAGCCGGTGTACCGTACTCTTGGCCACCCCCAGCCGTCGTGCGAGATCCGAAACTCCCAGCTCGTGAGCGCCTCTGAAGCAGTCGAGCAACTCAAACGCGGTCGAAACCGACTTCACGCAACCATTGACGGTGGTACGATCGAGTGTCACTGGAGTCCTCTCAGGCATCGGTCATGCCGCCAATCCCTCGGTGTTGACGTCCGAGGTTCGTTGGTTCGTTGGGTCTGCTCGGGCGACGCTGCCCGGCACAGGAAGCAGACGTGGACCGACCAACCAGGGTGATGACGTGCTGTGAGGCGGCGAGGTCCGACTTCGACCGATGGAGCCCAGCAGGCACGGCTGTACGAGAGGGCGCATGCCCAGCGATCGATCGCACCGGACTTCGCTTGCTCCGCACGCTGACTCGCATCTGGCACATTGCGGCTCTCCCTCTTGTGATGCGGGTCATTCGGACCCTGAACGTTAAAGAGGGGGCCCTACCGCACCAATCCGCTCTGCGCGAAAGCAGTCCGCCCAGCGCGAGAAAGTTGCTTGCCTTACACATACCCGCCGCGTGTCCGGTGACGACTCGGCCGCTGACCTGGAGCCGCGGTGACCGTGCGTACATCGTTGAGGCAAGACCGCCGCCGGCGTGCAGACACCGACGCTCCACGAGTGGGGGGGTCGTGTCCCTTCTCGTCAACACCGTTTCCTTTAGCCGGTGTTGGCGCTGTCAAGGCCCCCGTCCTTGAGTATTTCGAAGTCGAGGACGTAGGCCTGGGAGGACCGCGGATGCTTGCCGGTGGTGAAGGTGTACTTGCTGTTGCGCTTGCGGACGCGGCCTTCACGCGCCAGCGCCGCCCCGGCGGCAGAAGGCCGGCCTGGGCGGCACGGCCGATAGCTCCGATCAGGACCACCGGGTCCGTCGGGGTGATCCCGCGAGCTGCCACGATCTGGTCGACGGCGGCGTTGAACAGCACGATCAGGCTCACACTCTGCGCTGGCAGAGCCGGCTGTACGGTGACGACGCCGCCGGCGACGCGGACCAGTGCCTGGTAGACGGCGAGCAGTGCGTAAGACCTCCTGCTCGATCCCGGGGACCGGGCGTGAGCGCAGTACGCGTCCGTCGAGGATGGTCGACTTCAACGAGAAGTAGCAGGTCTCGGCCTGCCACCTGCGGTGATACAGCGCGATCAGCTCGCGGGCGGGGTAGCGTTCGGCGTTCCGGAGGCTGGTCATCAAGCGCCACAGTTCGCTGCGGCGGGTGCCGTCGGCCAGCGTGACGGTCATCCGGGCCTCGACAATCCGTACCTCCAGCCGCCCATAGCCGCGTCCGGCCTTGTACTTCCCGGCGCAGACCGTGGTCAGGTACGAGCCGTCCGGCAGAAGATGGCACACCGCCGGGCGCCGCTTCCGCGCGTCGAGCGCAGCAGGAAGGCCGCACCCGTGCCCGTCACCGCCTCCAGGAAGCCGAAGGCGTCGTAGTAGGCGTCGGCCAGCAGCACCATCGAGCGGTCCAGGCGGTGCAGGAGGCTGTGCGCGTAGCCGAGCTCGCCGGTCGTGTCCGGGCTGAAGGCCGCTCCCAGCAGGGCGCGGGTGCTGCCGCACTCGACCAGGGCCAACAGGCGCAGCAGCGGGTAGCCGAACTCCTTCACCTCGCCGACGTGCTTGGGCAAGCGCCAGGTCAGGGTCTCCTCGTCGGGGATGCTCAAGGTGGTGCCGTCGACCGCCACCACCCGCAGGCCGCGGTAGAAGGAGGCGGTCTGCGTCCGGGCGGCCACCGGCCCGGCGAGGACCTCGAACAGGCGGCGCAGCGGGGCGCTGCCCAGCCGGCGGCGGGCCCGTGAGAGCGAGGAGGCGCAGGGGCGTGCCACCACGATCCCGCCCAGTTGCGCGCAGAGCTTGTCCCACACCGCCTGGCAGGACGAGCGCTCGAAGAAGGCCAGGGCGAGCACGAAGTACACCACTACCCGGGCCGGCAGCAGCCGCACGCGCCGTTCGCGCGAGCCCGTCTCGTCCACAGGGATATACCAGGGGTCCCGTCTTTTCGTTCATGCACTTGACAAAGCCGCAGCCGCCTAAGAGGATGTCTCACGTGGTGGCTTTGGCGAGCTTCTTGTAGCAGGTCAGCGCGGCCGCGAGGCCCAGGAAGGCGAGG
>NZ_BAAAGU010000110.1:0-10193 GCF_039524635.1 Streptomyces thermocarboxydovorans
CCGGGCAGCCGATCAAGCGGTCACTGACCGCCTACGATCACTGACCGCAACGACACCCCTTGGACTCATTCATCTAGCCTTGTTCGCGCGGTTCTTCGCGCGCAGAACCGAGGACGGTCCGAGCCACGAGGGGGGAGGCTCGGACCGTCCGTCGTGCGTCGGTGGGCCCTGCGGCCCGCAGGCCGCGGATATCCGTATGTGAGCGTCAGGTGGCTGAGGCGTCCAGGGCCCGCAGCACGTCGGCCACCAGGTCCTCGGGGTCCTCGCACCCCACGGAGAAGCGCACAAAGCCCTCCGGCACGGCGTCACCGCCCCAGCGGCCGCGCCGCTCCGCGGTGGACCGCACACCCCCGAAGCTGGTCGCGTCGTCCACCAGCCGCAGCGCCGCCAGGAAGCGGTCGGCCACCTCGCGCGAGGCCAGCGTGAAGGACACCACGCACCCGAAGCGCCGCATCTGCTGGGCGGCCACCTTGTGCGCGGGATCCTCCGGGAGCCCCGGATAGCGCAGACCCGTCACCTCGGGCCGCTCCCGCAGCGCCCGGGCGAGCGCCAGCGCGGTGGCGTTCTGCCGCTCGACCCGCAGGTGCAGCGTGGCGATCGAGCGGTGCGCCAGCCAGGCCTCCATGGGCCCCGGGATGGCACCGGCGATCTTGCGCCAGCGGCGCACGGCCGCCATCGCCTGCGCATCGCGGCCGGTGACGTACCCGAGGAGGATGTCGCCGTGCCCGGTGAGCTGCTTGGTGCCGCTCGCCACCGCGAAGTCCGCGCCGAGCTCCAGCGGGCGCTGGCCGAGCGGGGTCGCCAGCGTGTTGTCCACGGCCACCAGCGCCCCGCGAGCGTGCGCGGCCTCGGCCAGGCGGCGCACATCGCACACGTCGAGACCCGGGTTCGACGGCGTCTCGATCCACAGCAGCCGCGCACCGTCGAGGACGTCCAGCTGGGCGTCGCCGCCGGTCGGCGCGGTGCGCACCTCGATGCCGTACTCCTCCAACTGGGCGCGCAGCAGGGGCAGCGCCTGGTAGCCGTCGTCCGGCAGTACCACGGCGTCGCCGCTGCGCAGCTGGGAGAAGAGCACCGAGGAGATCGCGGCCATGCCCGAGGCGAACACCAGGGTCTCGGCGCCGTCCTGACCGGGCGCCTCCAGTTCGCCGATGGCCCGTTCCAGCAGCGTCCAGGTGGGGTTCTCGTCCCGGCCGTAGGTGTACGGGCCCGTGGGGTCGCCCGGCAGGTGGTAGTGGGCGGCGAACACCGGCCCCGGCAGGGTGGGTTCGTGCTTGACCGGCTCGGGGAGCCCGGCGCGCACCGCGCGGGTGCCGTCACCGTCGCCCGGCATCGTCCCGCTCATGCCGCACGTCCTTCCAGCTGCTCGCGCACCGCGGCCAGCAGATGGGTGCTGGCGGCCTCCACCATCTCCAGGCACGCCTCGAAGCCGTCGGTGTCGCCGTAGTACGGGTCGGGCACGTCGAGATCGTCGCCGGCGGCGGGGTCGTAGGAACGCAGCAGCCGGACCTTGTCCGCGTCCCGTTCCGTGGGGGCCAGGCGGCGCAGCGCCTTCAGGTGGCTCGAGTCGAGGGCGATGACGAGGTCGAGGCGGGAGAACCAGGCAGGGTCGAACTGACGCGCCGTGTGGGCGATGTCGTACCCGTTCTCCTCGAGGACGGCGACCGTGCGGGCGTCGGCGCCGTCGCCCTCGTGCCAGCCGCCCGTACCGGCGCTGTCGACCTCGATCAGCTCGTCGAGGCCGGCCTCCGCCACGCGGGCGCGGAAGACGGACTCGGCCATCGGCGAGCGGCAGATGTTGCCGGTGCAGACGAAACAGACGCGGTAGGTCATGGGAATCAGTCCCCGTCGGGCAGGATGACGTTCAGGGCCCAGGAGACCACGGAGACGATCAGGCCGCCCAGCACGGCGGTCCAGAAGCCCTCGACGTGGAAGCTGAGGCTCAGCTGGTGGGCCAGCCAGGAGGTGAGCAGCAGCATCAGCGCGTTCACCACCAGGGTGAACAGGCCGAGCGTCAGGATGAGCAGCGGCAGGCTCAGCAGCTTCACGACCGGCTTGACCAGGAAGTTCACCAGGCCGAAGAGCAGCGCCACCACTATGAGGGTGCCGATCTGCTTGCCGGTACTGTCACCGGTCAGGGTGATCTTGTCGAGAAGCCATACGGCGACCGCCAGGGCGCCCGCGTTGGCGATCGTCTTGACTAGGAAATTCTTCATGTGTCTGATCGTGGCAGACACCGTCGGAGATGAGCAGTGAGGCAGGGGCGGACAACGTGAAGGCATTCCGGCTGGACGAACTGGAGGCGGAGCGCGCCGCCAACGACGGTGCCTACCTGCAGTTCCTGCGGGAGCGGAACATGTCGGTCGGCCTCTACGCCCTGAACGCGGGCGAACCGGACCCGCAGAAGCCCCACAACCAGGACGAGGTGTACTTCGTCGTCAGCGGCCGGGCCTCGATCACCGTGGGGATGGAGACCACGCAGGTGGCGCGCGGCAGCGTGGTCTATGTACCGGCCGGAGTCCCGCACAAGTTCCACCACATCAGCGAGGACCTCCGGGTCCTGGTGGTGTTCTCCCCGCCCGAGGGCTAGGTGTGCTGTTCGGAGAGGTTGGTGACGCGGCTGGCTGGTGGGCGGCCGCTGATGCCGGTGTGGGGTCGGTGGTAGTTGTACCAGTCCAGCCAGTCAGGGAACGCGGCCTGTCGTTCGGTCTCTGAGGTGTAGGGCCGGTGGTAGGCCCATTCGTCGAGCAGGGTGCGGTTGAAGCGTTCGACCTTGCCGTTGGTCTGCGGCCGGTAGGCGCGGGTGCGCTTGTGCGTGATGCCGGCTGCGGCCAGGGCATCGCGCCACAGACGGGACTTGTAGCAGGAGCCGTTGTCGGTCAGGACGCGCTCGACGGTGATACCGCAGGAGGCGAAGAACGCCTGCGCCCGCCCCCAGAAGGCGACGGCGGTCTCCTTCTTCTCGTCGGTGAGGATCTCGCTGTAGGCCAGGCGGGAGTGGTCGTCGACGGCGGTGTGCACATAGCTGTAGCCGGCACCGGAACGCGTCTTGCGCCTGCCTGGCGGCCGAGGACCTTGTGGCCGCCGCCGTCGGGGATGTTGCCGAGCTTCTTGATGTCGACATGCACCAGCTCGCCGGGCCTGTCGCGTTCGTAGCGGCGTATGACGCGGCCGGTGGCCCGGTCCAGGTGCGCCAGGCGGGCCAGGCCGTAACGGGTGAGTACCCGGTGCACGGTGGAGGGCACCAGACGGAGCAGACCCGCGATCCGTGCGGGTCCCCAACGGCGCAGCACGCGGACCTTGATGATCCGCCGCTCGGTACGTGTCGGGGTCCGCCGTGGGCAGGCATGCGGGCGGCTGGAGCGGTCGGCCATGCCCGCCTCGCCGAGCTTGCGGTAGCGGTCGGCCCATCGCTTGGCGGTGGTCACGGAGACCTGGAAGCGTTCCGCGGCCCGCCGCAGGGGCCAGTTGTCGTCGACGACGCAGCGGGCCAGGCGCAGTCGTCCAGTCTCAGTCAGGGGTGCATTACGGTGGGGCACGAGGGCCTTTCTGGTCGCCGGTGCAGATCTCGCAATCCACACCGAGCCAGAGGGCCCTCACCCATTTCAAGATCACACGTCAGTGATCGCTGTCACCAACCTCCGTGGACACACCTAGGGCCGATACCCGAGGGCCAGGGCCGGCACCCCGGATTCCCTAGGGGATCGGTCAGGGGAGGACAAGGGATGCACGGCGCCCGTCCGGGCCCCTCGCCGCCCTAGCATCGGTAGCGGAACATCGAGACACGACCCGGAACGCGACGGGCGGAGAGGTAAGGACGAGGGCGATGCGAGAGATCTTCGCGGGACTGCCGTGGTGGGTGAAGTGGGTCGCGGTGCCGGTCATCGCCCTGGTCGTGTTCGGCGGCCTGATAGCGAGTGTGGTCGGCTTCGTGATCAGTCTGCTGTTCAAGCTGCTGGTCTTCGTCGCCCTGGTCGGCGGACTGATCTACGTCGTACGGAAGTTCACGTCGAGTTCGTCGTCGCGCGGCGACTGGTGAACCGGAGAGGAACCGGTGAACGGTGACGCGAATCACCGGTTCCCTCGGGCGGGGGAAGTTTCCCGGACAGGCGGTCCCGCGGCGCTGACCCGCGGTTAGAGTCCGGATCTCGACGCGGGGCGATCCCCGCGAGCGGCGTCCGTCCCCCACCCGTGTTCCCCCGCACGGGCTGCCCCCTCGCACCGGGAGTGACCCTTGGCCACGGCTGAAACCGCCCCGTCCCCCACCGCCTCCGCGCCCCGGCCCGCCGTCCCCGCGCAGCCCCACTCCCCGGACGCCCCGCCGCCGGCGGCGACCCTCATCGGCTCGGTGCAGCGGGCCATGCGCCTGCTGGAGACCGTCGCCGGACACGCGTACGGCGCCCCCGCCAAGCAGCTGGCACGCGAGACGGGGCTGGCGCTGCCCACGGCCTATCACCTCCTGCGCACCCTGGTGCACGAGGGCTATCTGCGCCGGGACAAGGGGCTGTTCTTCCTCGGCGAGGCAGCCGAGCGGCTGAGCGCCGCAGGGGCACAGCAGAAACGTCGCAGCACGCTGGTCGACGCCTTCGCCCGCTGGCGGGACGCGATCGGCGCCCCCCTCTACTACGCGGTGTACCGCGAGGGCGACATCACCGTCCTGTGCGTCTCGGACAGCCCCGGCGTCCCGGCGGTCGAGGAGTGGGCCGACTTCCGGGAGACCGGCCACGCGCACGCGCTCGGCCAGTGCCTGCTGTCCCAGCTCGACGAGCGGGCCCGCCGCGACCACCTCGACCGCTACCCGGTCCAGCCCCTCACGCCGTACACGGTCCGCGACAACCACAGTCTGCTGCGCCGGCTGGAGCGGACGCGGCGCACGGACCTGGTGGTCGAACGCCAGGAGTACGCCGTCGGCACGGTCTGCGCGGCCATCCCCATCACGGTCGGCAGCACGGCCGCGACCCTGGCCATCTCGCTTCCCGTACATCAGGCCGACCGGCTGCTCCCTGCGGCGCAGCGTCTGCAGGCGGAGGCGGGGGCGCTGCTGGGGTCGCTCGCGCTCTCTATCAGTATCTGAAAACTCACTCCTTGTGATCTGTCGTGTACGTTCAGCAAGATTCCTCCAGAGTCCGAGGGTCAGGTCCCGGCAGTCAGCGTCGAATGACGGGGTAGGCGATGCGCGAGTCCGTACAGGCAGAGGTCTTGATGAGCTTTCTCGTGTCGGAGGAGCTCTCCTTCCGCATCCCGGTGGAGCTGCGCTACGACACTTGTGATCCCTACGCCGTGCGGCTGACCTTCCACCTGCCGGGCGATGCCCCGGTGACCTGGGCGTTCGGCCGGGAGCTGCTGATCGACGGGGTGGGCCGGCCCTGCGGCGAGGGCGATGTGCGGGTCTCGCCGGTCGACCCCGAGTCGCTGAGCGAGGTGCTGATCCGGCTTCAGGTCGGCAGCGACCAGGCGCTGTTCCGGGCGTCCACCGCGCCGCTCGTGGCCTTCCTCGACCGCACCGACAAGCTGGTGCCGCTGGGCCAGGAGGGGGCGCTGGCCGACTTCGACGCGCATCTGGACGATGCGCTGGACCGGATCCTGGCGGAACAGAGCGCCGGGTGAAGCGTTTTGCCGGCGGCCTGCTCTCCGGCGGAACGCGTTGAGTGTTCCGCCTGCGGGCAAGCGGCACACCACTCTGCAGGAACGCTTCTGCAGAAGGGGCGGCCGCCGTGCGTGGTGGCAATTCGCCCAGGTCGCGGGCGGCGTGGCGAATTTCCGCGACCGCGCAACCGGCTCGGCCCCGCGCCCTCAGCGCTTGCGTCGTCTCCCCCTGCCGCCCCGGGGCGCCGCAGGCCGGTCGCCCTGGGCAGGGACCCGACCGCTCGAGGGACGGTCGGCGGAGACCACCAGGGCGGCCAGGGCCGTGGTGACCGGTACCGAGGCGACCAGGCCGATCGAGCCGATCAGTGTGCGGACGATCTCCTCGGCGACCAGCTCGCTGTTGGCGACCGTCCCCACCCCGCTCTGCGCGATGGAGAACAGCAGCAGCAGCGGCAGCGCGGCGCCCGCGTAGGCGAGGACCAGCGTGTTGACCACCGAGGCGATGTGGTCCCGGCCGATGCGGATACCGGCGCGGTACAGCTTGCGCCAGCCCATCGACGGGTTGGCCTCGTGCAGTTCCCAGACCGCCGAGGTCTGGGTGACCGTCACATCGTCGAGCACACCCAGCGAGCCGATGATGACCCCGGCCAGCAGCAGACCGCTCATGTCGATCTCCGGGTAGAGCCCGTGGATCAGACCGGTGTTGTCGTCGGTGTCGCCGGTGAGCGCGGCCCAGCCGATGAAGCCCGAGCCCAGAAGACCGATCAGCAGCAGCGAGACCAGCGTGCCGAGCACCGCCACGGACGTCCGCGCGGACAGCCCGTGGCACAGATAGAGGGCGAGCAGCATGATGGCGCTCGCCCCCACCACCGCCACCACCAGCGGATTGGAACCCTGCAGGATCGCGGGCAGGATGAAGAAGGTCAGCATCAGGAAGCTGACCGCCAGCGCGACCAGCGCCATGAGGCCGCGCAACCGCCCCACGACCACCACCGCCAGCGCGAAGACGCCGGCCAGCAGGGTCAGCGGCAGCCGCCGGTTCACATCGGCGACCGAGTACTGCAGGTCCTCGGGCGCGGAGGGCTCGTAGGCGACCACGACCTCCTGCCCCTTGCTCAACTGCCGGGACTGGTCCGGCTGCACGATCTCCGTGAAGGTGCGGCCCTTGTCCTGGCCGGAGTCGACCCGGATCGTCGCCTTCTTGCAGGTGCCCTGGGCCTGCTGCTGGGCGGAGGAGCCCTCCGCGGTGGAGGTGTCACCGGTCGGCACACCGCCGGAGGCGTTGACGTCCTTGCAGGGCACCTCCACCACCTCGGCGACCGTGGCCTGCTGCGTCTCGCGGTCGAAGCCGACGCCGGTGCGCTCGTGCGCCGGGGCACCGCCCGGCCAGAGCACGGCGAGGCCGATCAGCACCGCCGCGGCGAACGGGACGAGGACGGCGGCGATCACCTTGCACAGATGCCGCGAGACGGGGGCGGCCGGGCCGTGGCTGTGACTGTGCCCGTGGGCATGACCGTGGCCGGCGTCGGGGGACAGTTCGGACGGTGGGACCGAAGGATGCTGCGAAGGGGTCACCGACCGATCATCGCAAGCCCCGAGGGGGCCCTCTGTTCACCGCGCCAGAATTGACGCTAGCGTGGGGGGCATCTTTGTACACGCGGGAGCTCGGAGCACCGGGCTGAGAGGGCGCTGACCTCCGTCCCAGCGATGTTTCACATGAAACATCACCGTTCGCGAGTGATGTTTCACACGGAACGTCGGCAGACGGATACCGCTGCGTCGACCGCCGAACCTGTTACCGGGTAATGCCGGCGTAGGGAGATCGGTCTCATGACCCACAAGGACGCACGCACGCCTGCCTCCACGCAGACCACCGCCACGTCGTCGGTCGGCGAGGAGTCCGGGAAGTCCATAGGCTGGCACAAGGCATACATCGAGGGCTCACGCCCCGACCTGCGGGTGCCGGTCCGTCAGGTGCATCTCACCAACGGGCAGACGGTCACGCTGTACGACACGTCGGGCCCGTACACCGATCCGCACGTCGAGACCGACGTGCGCAGGGGCCTCGCACCCCTGCGGGAGAACTGGATCATCGCCCGCGGCGACACCGAGGAGTACTCGGGCCGCCCCGTCCGCCCCGAGGACGACGGGATCAAGCACACCTCGCCGCGCGGCGGCCTGCGCAATCTGGACGCGGTCTTCCCCGGACGCCCGCGTCAGCCCCGCCGGGGCCGCGACGGCCGGGCCGTGACACAGCTGGCGTATGCGCGCCGGGGCGAGATCACGCCCGAGATGGAGTTCGTGGCGATCCGGGAGAACGTCTCGCCGGAGATGGTCCGCGAGGAGATCGCCGCGGGCCGGGCCGTGCTGCCGGCCAACGTCAACCACCCGGAGAGCGAGCCGATGATCATCGGCAAGCGGTTCCTGGTGAAGGTGAACGCCAACATCGGCAACTCCGCGGTGACCTCCTCCATCGAGGAGGAGGTGGAGAAGATGACCTGGGCGACCCGCTGGGGCGCCGACACGGTCATGGACCTCTCCACCGGCCGCAACATCCACACCACCCGCGAATGGGTGCTGCGCAACTCCCCCGTCCCCATCGGCACCGTGCCCCTTTACCAGGCCCTGGAGAAGGTCGACGGCAAGGCCGAGGAACTGACCTGGGACATCTACAAGGACACGGTCATCGAGCAGGCCGAGCAGGGCGTGGACTACATGACCGTCCACGCGGGCGTGCGCCTGGCCTATGTGCCGCTCACCGCCAACCGCAAGACCGGCATCGTCTCGCGCGGCGGCTCGATCATGGCCGCGTGGTGCCTGGCGCACCACAAGGAATCGTTCCTCTACGAGAACTTCGAGGAGCTCTGCGAGATCCTCGCCGCCTACGACATCACCTACTCGCTGGGTGACGGTCTGCGGCCCGGCTCCATCGCGGACGCCAACGACGAGGCGCAGTTCGCGGAGCTGCGCACGCTCGGGGAACTCAGCCGGATCGCCAAGCGTTTCAATGTGCAGACCATGATCGAGGGCCCGGGCCACGTCCCGATGCACAAGATCAAGGAGAACATCGACCTTCAGCAGGAGATCTGCGATGAGGCTCCGTTCTATACGCTCGGCCCGCTGACGACGGACGTCGCGCCCGGCTACGACCACATCACCTCCGGCATCGGCGCCGCGATGATCGCCTGGTGGGGCACCGCGATGCTCTGCTACGTCACGCCCAAGGAGCATCTGGGCCTGCCCAACCGCGACGACGTCAAGACCGGTGTCATCACCTACAAGATCGCCGCGCACGCCGCAGACCTCGCCAAGGGGCACCCGGGCGCGCAGGCCTGGGACGACGCACTGTCGGACGCCCGCTTCGAGTTCCGGTGGGAGGACCAGTTCAACCTGGCTCTCGACCCGGACACGGCCCGCGAGTTCCACGACGAGACCCTGCCGGCGGAACCGGCGAAGACGGCCCACTTCTGCTCGATGTGCGGGCCGAAGTTCTGCTCGATGAAGATTAGCCAAAGCATCACAGAGCGGTTCGGTGGTGCGGCTGAGGGGGCGTCGCAGGAGGAGATCGCTGAGGGGATGCTCCAGAAGTCGAAGGAGTTTGCAGCGAGCGGGAACCGGGTGTACCTGCCGATAGCGGACTGATGTCGTTCGGCTGCCATTGACATCAGATGGGGCCGTTCCCGCCGGTGCCCGCCTGACGAGAAGCTGCCCCGGGACAACCCGGGGCAGCTTCGGCGCTCGATGGCCCTACTGGCCGACGGTCAGCGCCCAGCGAACGGTTGAAGGGGCAGTCACGGACAAAGAGGCTTGCTCTCTTGCCTGCTTGAGGGACAGCTCGTTGTACGTGCTGCTGACTTCACCTTCAACGCATTCCAAGGCGAACGTGAGGTTGATCGGCTTCACGGAAATGGTCACCGAGCCTTTGCCCTGACAGTTCACCAGAACTGAAAGCGCTCCCGCGTCGATTCCGTCGGACAGCTCGACGGTCTGATTCCCGTGGGCGGAGGCTACCTCGGCCAAGGCTTTCCCGTACGGGAGCTTGGGAGCCTCCGTAACGGACTCTCCGGGTATGTGCTCCGGTCTGTCCGAACTCGGCTTCGCTGGGCCCGTGGTGGCGTGCGAAGCCGAAGTGCTTGGCTTCGGCGATGAGGCGACCTCCTCGCCTCCTGAGCACCCGCTGAGTGACGCCACGGTGGACAGAAAACCCAGGGTGGAGACAGCAATTACCCGTGCTTTATGGCCGGCTCTTACCGTCAGCTCTCCCACAGGTACCAACCCACACGGTACGGGCTGTAGCTGGTGATCGTCTTCTTGGCTGAGGTGGTGCAGTTGCTGTAGATCTTGTAGCTCTTACCCGTGTGCTTGAGTCGGTACACCCCGTACTTGGCGTTCGTGGTCTTCTTCGGCGGGGTGTCTACGGCGATGTTGTTTCCGAGTTTTGCAGTGAGCTTGAATGAGAGGTTTACATCAAACTTTCCCTCGATCTTGGCGACCATGAATTCCTTGCTCACGGCGAGTCCAGCCGTAACACTAAGAGGATGTCTCACGTGGTGGCTTTGGCGAGCTTCTTGTAGCAGGTCAGCGCGGCCGCGAGGCCCAGGAAGGCG